>JAIXVY010000028.1 GCA_027482505.1 Opitutaceae bacterium
CGTCCCGTGCCTTCGAGGGCAGCGGAGAGGCCGAAAGCTGCGCGGCGCGCATCGCCGCCTGGGCCCAGGCCCGCGCCCTTACCCCGCCCGCCTTCCGCCGCAAAGAGCTCCTCGCCGGCTGGACTTTCAATTTCGATCCGGTCGCGAACGGGAAAAAAAACCTCGCGTGGCGCATCAAGCGCGGAACGCCCGCGGTGCAGGAGCTGGACTCCGCCGGGGGGCGCGCGCGACTAGGTTGGCCGGACTCCGATTCCGGCGAAATGGACGCGTGGCTGACCGACGCCTCCGGCGCGCCGGTGGCGCGGGTGTGGCGCAGGCCGGACGAAAACCGGCTGCGGGTGTTCGTCGCGCCGACGGTGGGCGAAGTCCGCCCTTGGTTCGCCCTTAAGCTCAGACCGGCGGACTCGGGCGAAGGCCTCGATGCGCCGGAAGGCTGGAACCTGGAAAACGGAAAACGTCAGCTGATGGCCGAGGGACCGGAGGGCGCCACCCGGATGCGTTGGACGCATACGGAATCAGGCTGGGTGCTGCACGGCGGCTACACGCACGAGTCCCCCTGAGCCGCGCGGCCGGGAAGACGCCGCCCGGAACAGCTCAGAAAAACATCGCCTCGGCCAGCGCGGCCTCGGGACTGAGCAAGCCGATGGTGGTGGCGAGCTCGGTGGCGGAACCGCGCACATGGGCCGACAAATGCGCGCCGCCGCGGGCGAAATCGCCCTGAAAGCGGAAGCTCTGCACGTTGGCGTAGTTGAAGATGAGTTCGACCGAATCCACGCCGGCGGAGGGAGAGATCTCGATGGACGCGGCCAAATCGGCCGGGCCGCCGCAGGCGACGAGCCGGGCCCGCGACCACTCGGCGAGCACGCTGGCCTCGGCGCGACGCGAGGCGCCGTGGCGCACGACCACGCCGGTCAGCCCGTCGGCCAGCGCGGCGGGCGCGTGGGCGCTGAGGAACTGGCCGATGGTCTGGCGCACGGGCAGGAGACGCGCGTGCACGAGGTCGCGCACCGCCTCGGGCCGCGGCCAGCACACCTCGCCGCAATCGTCGGCGGGCACGAGCGAGCGGTCGATGAGGATGCGCTTGGCCTTGGTGAGCAGGTATTGATACGCGCCGAGCTTGGCGGAGGAGGAAAAGTTGTGCGCCCAGTAATAGAGCGGCAGATCGGTCGAGAGGCAGACTGAGACCTGGTTTTCCAGGAACACGCGCGCGGCGGTCGGATAATTCAGGATCACGAACTCGCAGCAGCGCAGGTCGCCGCGCGTCTTGCCGGGATGGCACTCGCCGTAGATCTTGGCGCGCAGCTCTGAGGTGGTCGCGGCCTCGTCGCGCGCCGGGCATAGCACGACCACGCGGCACGGGTAGCGGCGGGAGAAACGCACCGCGGTCTGAAACTGGGCCAGCGCGTCCGAAGGCGTGGTGTGAAGACCGAGGTGCAGGACGAAGTTGACCTGCGTGGCCTTGGAATCCTCGCCGGGACGGGCGATCGCGCGCTCATCCGTGGCCCAGAGGCGGGCGAGATTTTTGGAAATGGCGCCGACCGGGGTGTCCTGGCCGGGCAGGGCGTCGAAAATCGAGGACATGGCGCGATTCGCTCAGGGCTGGCGCCAAAGGTGACTGTTCTTGGCAAGAAGCGAGTCGGCGCTGGCCGGGCCCCAGGAGCCGGCGGGATAGCTGTCCATGCCCTCGCGGCCGGCGGCGGCCCAGGCCTTCAGGACCGGGGTGTAGAGCTGCCAGGACGTCTCGGCCTCGTCGCCGCGGATGAAGAGCGTGCCGTCGCCGATCATGGCGTCGAGCACGAGGCGCTCGTAGGCCTCGGGCGTGTTGGAGCCGAAGGTCGCGGAGTAGCGGAAATTCATCTTCACCGGCTGGGTGCGGGTCTCGAGACCGGGCACCTTGCCGTTGAGGATGAGCGAGAGCCCCTCGTCGGGCTGGATTTGGAAAGCCAGGGTGTTGGGCGCGAGGTCGAAACGCTCGCTGCCTGCGAAGAGCGTGCCGGGCGGGCGCTTGAACTGGACCGCGATCTCGGTGACGCGGCGGGCCATGCGTTTGCCGGAGCGCAGATAGAAGGGCACGCCCTGCCAGCGCCAGTTGTTGATCGAGAGACGCACGGCGGCGTAGGTCTCGGTGGCGGAGGTCTGCGGGATGTCCTGCTCCTCGAGGTAGCCCTTGGAGGGTTTGCCGCCGATCATGCCGGCGGAATACTGGGCGCGGGCGACATCGCCGCCGGGGCCGAGGTTGAGGGGCTGGATGGCCTTGAGGACCTTGACCTTCTCGTTGCGCACGGCCTCGGCGTCGAGCGACACGGGCGGCTCCATCGCGGTGAGCGCGACAAGCTGCATGGTGTGGTTCTGGATCATGTCGCGCAGGGCGCCGCTCTGGTCGTAGTAGCCGCCGCGGGTGCCCACGCCGACCTCCTCGGCCACGGTGATCTGCACGTGGTCGATGTAGTTGCGGTTCCAGAGGGGCTCGAAGATCGAGTTGGAGAAGCGCTGGACGAGCAGGTCCTGCACCGTCTCCTTGCCGAGGTAGTGGTCGATCCGATACACTTGATGCTCCTCGAGCACCTCGCGGATGACGCCGTTGAGCGCCACGGCGGACTCTAGGTCCTTGCCGAAGGGTTTCTCGATGATCACCTTGGTGTGTAGCGCGGTGCCGAGGCGGCGCGAGGCCAGGCCGGAGGCGCCGAGATTGCGCAGGATGGGCGCGAAAACAGAAGGCGGGGTGGAGACGTAGAAGAGGACCTGGATGTCGCGGCCGAGCTTCTTCTCGATGCCGTTGATGTGGGCGGCGAGGCGCTGGAAGGCCTCGGGCTCGTCGTAGCCGCCGGCCACATAGGTGGTATTGGAGGAAACGTGGCTCCAAACGTCCTGGTTGAGCTCGCGACGGGAGAACTCCTTGATCGCGCCGGCCGCGATGCCGCGGAACTCGTCGTCCGGGATGGCCTTGCGACCGTAGCCCACGAGGAAAAAGTCGGCGGGCAGGAGGTGGTCGAAGGCGAGGTTGTAGATCGCGGGGATGAGCTTGCGCGCGGTGAGGTCGCCCGAGGCGCCAAAGATGACGATCACCGTGGGCGGCGTGCCGCGGTGTTTGCTCAGACCTTGCAGGAAAGGATGACGAGGCGCTTCGGACATGGCGTAAAAGTCCAGACTAGGCGGCGGGCCTCCGCCTCCGGCAAGGCTAATGCGGTGAATAATCAGCATGAAACCGATTAACCGCGGTAATCACCGCGACGGCCGGGGGCCGCGCGCTCAGTCGTGGCGATGCGCGGCCCGGTCCGGAAAGAGCGGCACGGCGCGGTGGTGCCAGACGAGCCGGCCGTCGCGCTCGGAAAAAACGCCGGGAGCGAGCCGCATGGCCGCGACTTCGGCCCGCAGGGCGGCGCCGGCTCCGTGGGCGACCTCCACGATATCGAAGCGCACGTGCCGCGGCGCCGGCCGCAGGCGCGCGAGATAGGCGCGACAGGCGCGCAGCAGCACGGCCTTTTTGCGTTTGTCCACCGCCTGGTAGCCGCCCACCCGGGCGCCGGCGACGCGGGCCTTCACCTCCACAAAGACCAGCGTCGGCGCAGCGTCGCCCGGGCCGGCGGGCTCCTCGCACACCAGGTCGATCTCCTCGCGTTCATCGGCCGGGTTGCGCCAGTTGCGCGTCAGCACGCGCCAGCCCTGGGCGCGCAGATGCGCCTCGGCCGCCCGCTCGCCGGCGACGCCCAGCCCGGCGGGGCCGGAGGAGCGCCGGCCCCGCGCGAGGTCCCAGATTTTTTGCAGTTGGCCGCGCCAGGATCGCATCGGGCCTTTGTGTTTGCCGGAGCCTCGCCCCGCGGCAACCTTCGGTTGCGCGACGCGGCGCCGCCCGCGCTCCTTCGCCCGCCTCCCTCCCATGGCCACGCCCACGCTCGTCAACACCCTTCGCCGCTCCCTGCTGATCAAGGTCATCTCGAAGCCGCAGCCGAACCGAGAGGATGTCGCGCACGTCATCGAACTGACTGCCTCGAAGGTCGTGGAGGCGCTCCAGGCCCAGTCGATGACGCTCTATCTGGTCGAGGGCAACGACATCGCCTTCAAGCATGTCTACTACTCCCCCACGCTCTGGGGCGCGGACAAATCCGCCGAGGCCAACTTCAAGGCCACCGCGGACAAGCTTCTCCAGATGAAGCTTCCCCTCGGCCGCGGCGTGGTCGGTCGCGTGGTCTCCGGCGGCGAACCGGTTTTCTTCCGCAACAGCGAGAGCCAGGCGCCGTTCATGAACTCGCTGTCGAGCACCACCGGCTTCGAGGTCCGCTCCATGCTCACGGTGCCGCTCAAGGCCGGCGCCGCCATGATCGGCGCCATCCAGGTGCTCAACAAGGAGCTGTCCGCCGGCACCCGGGGCGAGTTCACCGACGCCGACCTCGGCCTGCTCCAGGAGGTCGCCGAATACTCAGCCAGCCTCATGCAGCGCATGCTGGACCCGAAGTTCCAGCTCGGCCCGGACGACACCGCCAAATTCGTCGCGCGCCTCACCGACCATCCGCTGGTCACCTCGCTCGAGCAACTCGGCGAGGTGGACGAAAAACTGCTCGAGATCGTCGGCGACGCCGTCATCCGCCGCGAGGGCGTCTTCCCCTACCGCCGCCTGGAGCGCGACCACGTGGCCGTGCTCATGGTCAACCCGCTGGACTTCGCCAAGCGCGAGGCCTTTCAGCAGACCACCGAACTGGCCATCGAGGACATCAGCGTGGCCTCCGCCTCGTTCCTCGAGACCCTGCTCAAGAAATTTTTCAAGGAGTCCAAGTCGGGCCCGGGCGCGACGGAGGCCGACATCGACCTCGGCTCCGTCACCGAGGCGATCAGCACCGCCTACGGCGACTCCGCCGCCGGCGGCGACGTGAAGCCCGAGGACTTCGAAAGCGAGGAGTCCGCCCCCGTCATCCAGCTGGCCAACCGCATCATCGAGGACGCCTACATCTCCGGCGCCTCCGACATCCACATCGAAC
>JAIXVY010000298.1 GCA_027482505.1 Opitutaceae bacterium
CGAGGCGTATCCCGGCACCTCGCTCGTCATCGCCTACAGCCACTGCATCGCCCACGGCTACAACCTCGCCCGCGGCCTCGACCAGCAGAAGCTCGCGGTCGACACCGGCTACTGGCCGCTCTTCCGCCACGACCCGCGCCGCGTCGAAAAGGACGAGCCCGCGCTCACCCTCGACTCCGCCGCGCCCAAGCTCGCGCTGGAAAAATTCACCGCCGGCGAGACCCGCTTCGGCATACTCGCCGCCATGGCCCCGCGCCGCGCCGAGGAGCTAGCCGCCCAGGGCCAGGCCGCGCTGAAGACGCGCTACGAGCTCTACAAGCACCTCGCCACGCCCGCCGCCGGATCCACCCCGCCCCCCGCCACGATCTGAAAGGTAGGGACGGACCGCCGGGCCGTCCGCGTCCACCCCGGTCCGCCCCGTCCGCCCCACCACGGCGGGCCCGCCCTGCCTCGATCCTCGCCGCCTTGCTCCACGCTCCCCGCTTCCAGCCCCTCGCTCGTATGAACCTCTCCACCGACTACCTCGGCCTCAAGCTCCGCAACCCGCTCGTCATCGGCGCCTCGCCCTGCTGCGACAGCCTCGACGTCTGCGAACGCCTGCAGGACGCCGGCGCCGCCGCGCTCGTCATGCACTCCCTCTTCGCCGAGCAGGTCGAGCTGGAGGAAAACGCCCGCCTCCGCCTCGTCGACGGCATCGCCGAGAGCAACCCCGAGGCCACCGACTACTTCCCCCACTACGACGACTACGCCCTCACGCCCGACCTCTACCTGCGCCAGCTCACCCGGCTGAAGGCCACACTCCGCATCCCCGTCATCGCCTCGCTCAACGCCCACCGCCCCGGCGCCTGGATGGACCACGCCAAACGCCTCGCCGACGCCGGCGCGGACGCCCTCGAGCTCAACCTCTACGCCCTCGCCACCGACCCCGACCAGGACGCCTCCGACGTCGAGTCCGAGCAGGTCTTCATCGTGCGCCAGGTCGTCGAGTCGGTCCGCATACCCGTCGCGGTGAAGATCTCCCCCTGGCACACCGCCCCCGCCAACTTCCTCCGCGAGGTCGAGCTCGCCGGCGCGAAGGGCGCCGTGCTCTTCAACCGTTTCTACCAGCCCGACTTCAACCTCGAGGACCTGGAGGTCCACGCCCACCTGCGCCTCTCCGATTCCTCCGAGCTGCTCCAGCGCCTGCGCTGGCTGGCCATCGTCTCCCCCCGCACCCGGCTCAGCCTCGCGGCCAGCGGCGGCGTCCATACCGCGCAGGATCTGCTCAAGAGCCTCCTCGCCGGCGCCCACGCCGTGCAGGTCGTCTCCGCCGTGCTTCGCCACGGCGCGGTCGCCGTCAGCTCCCTGCTCCAGGGCCTGGAGACGTGGATGCGTGACCGCGACTACGCCTCGATCGACGACCTTCGCGGCGCGCTCAACCTCGCCCACTGCCCGAACCCCGAGGCCCACGAACGCGCCAACTACCTCCAGGTCCTCCAAAGCTGGCGCGTGTGATTTCCGGAGGGACGCCGTCCCTCAAAAAACCTCCGCTTCATCGCGCGCCGCGCGCTCCGCCCTTGCCCGCGCCCCGCCCGGCGCTCCACCATCGCGGCACGTCCACGTGCTTCGCCCCAGCTCGCTGCTTTCCAAGTTTCGCCTCTTTCTCTCCCTCGCCATACCCTTCTGGCGCTCCGAGGAACGCTGGCCCGCCCGCCTGCTCCTCGGCGCGGTCGTCCTCCTCATCCTCGCGCAAAACTGGATCACCGTCCGCCTCTCGTTCTGGAACCGCGAGTTTTTCGACACCATCCAGCGCGGCGACTACGCGTTCTTCGTCAACCTCGGCGTCGCCATGCTGGGGCTGGTCTTCTGCTCCATCGTCTTCTGGCTCGCCGAGGACTATCTCTTCTCCGCGCTCAAGATCCGCTGGCGCCGCTGGATGACCGACCGCTACCTGCACGACTGGCTCGGCGACCGCGCCCACTACCTCGGCCAGCTCGACGGCCACCAGGGCGACAACCCCGACCAGCGCATCAGCGAGGACGTGCGCGCCTTCGTCTTCACCACCCTCGACCTCGGCATGCAGCTCTTCGGCGCCCTCGTCGGGCTCGGCGCCTTCGTCGTCATCCTCTGGGGCCTCTCCGAGGGCAACGCCCACTCCAATCCGCCCTCTTATCCTTTTCCCGCCCTGCCCGTCCATCTCGACTGGCTCACCCCCGTCGTGACCGCGTTCTGGGAGGCCTACGTCGCCTTCACCGCCGCCGTGGCCTCCGTGCCCGGCCACCTCGTCTGGATCTGTCTCGCCTACTCCATTCTGGGCATGTGGCTCGTCGGCCGCGTGGGCCGCCCCATCATCGGCCTCCAATACGAGATGCAAAAACTGGAGGCCGACTTCCGCTTCGGCCTCGTCCGCCTGCGCGAAAACGCCGAGAGCACCGCCCTCGCCGACGGCGAGCCGGCCGAACGCCGCAACCTCGGCTCCAGCTTCGCCCGCATCGTGGGCAACTTCAACGCCACCCTCGTCCGCCGGCTCTACCTCAACGCCTTCAAGTCCGTCTACTACCGCCTCTCCGACGTCGTCCCGCTGCTCTTGTCCGCGCCGCGCTTTTTCGCCGGCGCCATCTCGCTCGGCCAGCTCACCCAGCTCACCGGCGCCTTCGGCCGCGTGCAGAGCAACCTCAACTTCTTCATCAACGCCTACGAGACCATCGCCCAATGGTGGGCCATCACCCAGCGGCTCGACGGCTTTCAGCGAGGCATCGAGCACTCCCGCCGCCTCCGCGAGGCCCAGCGACAGGTCTACGCCGGCGCCGACGCCGACCAATCCCTCCACGTCAGCGACCTCGCCCTCTTCCGCCCCGACGGGCGCCTCCTCCTCGCCCCCTTCGGCTTCACCATCCGCCCCGGCGACTCCGTCCTCGTCACCGGCCCCTCCGGCAGCGGCAAGAGCACCATCCTTCGCGCCCTCGTCGGCCTCTGGCCCTACGAACGCGGCCACGTGCTCCAACCCGCGCCCTTCGACGTCATGGTCATGCCGCAGAAGCCCTATCTGCCGATCGGCACCCTGCGCGCCGCCCTCTGCTACCCGCGCCCCGCCCACGCCCACGACGACGACTCGCTGCGCCGCGCCCTCGCCCTCGTCGACCTCGCCCCGCTCGCCGCCCGCCTCGACGAGGAGGCCCACTGGGCCCAGACGCTCTCCGGCGGCGAACAACAACGCCTGGCCCTCGCCCGCGTCTTTCTCCAGCGGCCCGCCTGGCTCTTCCTCGACGAGGCCACCGCCGCCATCGACGAGAACGCAGAGCTCGCCTTCTACCACCGCCTGCGCTCCGCCCTGCCCGGCCTTACCTACGTCACCATCGCCCACCGGGCCAGCCTGCGCAACGTCCACGCCCGCCACTTCATGATCGTGCACCAGCCGGACGGCACCCTCGCCCTGCGCGAGGACCAGACCCCGCCCATCCCGCCGACCTGAGCCCGGGCGACGCGCCCCTCAGCCGCGCCCGCCGTCCTCGTCCGCCGAATCCTCCTCCTCGTCCTTCGCGCCCGGCAGCGGCGTGGCCAGGATCTTGTCGATGCGGTGGCGGTCCATGTCGATCACCTCGAAGCGCCAGCCGCCGTGGTCGAAATGATCGCCCGCCCGCGGGATGCGCCCGAAGTAGGTCATCACGAAGCCGCCCGCGGTCTTGTATTCCGCCGTGTCCTCGTGCTCCAGCTCGTCGATGCCGAGCAGCTCCTTGAATTCGGGCACCAGCAGCGTGGCGTCGATCAGCCACGAGCCGTCGTCGCGCTTGCGGGCCTCCGGCGCCGCGCGGCGGCCCTTCTCCGGCAGGTCGCCGGCGATGGCCTCCATCACGTCGATCATCGTCACCAGTCCCTGGATCGCGCCAAACTCGTCGGTCACCAGCGCGAGATGCTGGCCCGTCTTGCGGAACTGCTCGATGAGCTGGATGACCTTCATCGACTCGGGCACGATCAGCGGCGGCGACATCACGCTGCGCAGGTTGGCCGGCAGGCCGAAGGCGGTGTTGGCCCAGATCGCCTTCACCGTCACCACGCCCACCACCTGGTCGCGATGCATGGCGTAGACCGGGTAGCGCGAATGCCCGCTCGTCACGATTTTCCGCCAGTTCACCTCGTCCGGATCGTCGAGGTTGAGGAAAACCATCTTCGGGCGCGGCGTCATGATCTCGGTCACGCCCAGCTGGTCCAGCTCGAGCACGCCCGCCACCATCTCGGTCTCGGTCGGGTTGAAGGCGCCCGTCCTCAGGCCCTGCTGCACCAGATCGTTGATCTCGCCCTCCGACACCGCCTGCACCCGCGCCTTGCCCAGGCCGAAGATCTTCAGGATGCCCTCGGTCAGCCAGGAAAGCGCCACCACCACCGGGTGCGCGATGGTCGAGAGCCGGTCCACCGGACCCGCCACCCCGCGGGCGATGCCCTCGGGGTTGGCCAGCGCCACCCGCTTCGGCACCAGCTCGCCGATCACCACCGAGGCGAGGGTGATGAAGATGACCACCACGACCAGGGCCGTCGTCTCCGCGTGCTCGCCCACCAGCGGCAGCCCGGCCAGCGCGCCCGCCAGCGCGTCGCTCAGCGCCGCGCCGCCCACCGCGCCGGCGAACGTGCCCACCAGGGTGATGCCGACCTGCACCGTCGAAAGGAAACGCGTCGGGTTCTCCGCCACCGCCAGCGCCCGCGCCGCCCTCGTGTCGCCGCCCTCCGCCAGCTCGCGCAGACGGGTCTTGCGCGCCGACACCACCGCCAGCTCCGCCATGGAGAAAAAACCGTTGGCCAGGAGCAGCACGAAGAGAAGGATCAGCTCGGGAAGGACGGATTGCATGGATGTGGCGTTTATCCTCCACGGCGCGCCCCGTCCGCGCAAACGCGTTTTGCCCCCCGTCCGGGGGCGGGCAAATCGTATCCACTATATAACTACAAGCTTGCCTCGGAAGGAAAACGCGCCATTTTGCACAACCGGGGCTTGCAAAGCGCCTTCGCGCCTGAATGCTGCCGCTCACGCAGCGCAATTAGCGCCGTGTCCGGCGAGCCTTTCCCCAAGGCCTTGTCGGGAGTCAGACCCAGAACCAAACCAAACAGGAGATACATCATGGCCACTGCCAAAAAGTCGGTGAAGAAAGTCGCGGCTAAGAAGCCCGCCAAGAAGGCTGCCGCCAAAAAGCCGGCCGCCAAGAAGACCGCCGCGAAGAAGAAGTAACCCTTCGGATTCGCGACGACGTCCTCACCGGCGTCCTCACCGACCGCCGTCTCCTCCAGGGGACGGCGGTTTTTTGCGCCCGCGATCCAACCGCCGCCCGGCGCCCGCCTTCGCGTAAAGACTCGCCTGCGCCGAAACCCCCGCGACATCCTCCGCCTTTTCGCACCATGCGCGTCGTCATCCTTGGCTCCGGCCGCGGCTCCAACGCCGAGGCCCTCTGCATCGCCCAACAAGAAGGCCGCCTCGGCCGCGCCCGCGTCGTGGCCATCTTCGCCGACCGCCCCGAGGCCGGCATCCTCGCCCTCGGCCCCCGCTTCGGCGTCGACGCCCGGTATCTCGACCCCGCCCCGTTCAAGACCAAGCTCGAGGGCGAGGGCGAGCTCCGCTACATCGAGGCCGTCCGCGCCTGCGCCCCCGACCTCGTCGTCCTCGCCGGCTTCATGCGCGTGGTGAAGCCCGGCTTCCTCCAGGCTTTCGCCGGCAAGGTAATAAACCTTCACCCCAGCCTCCTCCCCAGCTTCCCCGGCCTCGACGGCATCGGCCAGGCCTTCCGCCACGGAGTTAAGATCACCGGCTGCACCGTCCATCACGTCATCCCCGCCATCGACGCCGGTCCCATCATCGACCAGGCCGCCGTGCGCGTCGAGCCGACCGACACCCTCGAATCCCTCGCGCAAAAAATCCACGCCGCCGAACACCGGCTTCTCGTCGAGGTCGTCGCCCGCCTCAGCCAGGACGCGCGCTGAGTTCCGCCGCGGCCGGCGGAGAGGAAACTTCCCCGCCGATTTCCACCCGATTAGTTTGGCGTTTCGGGAGCGGGGCATATCGTTTGCGAAAAGGCCCGCGACGATGATCCCCTCTTCTTCCTGCCCCGCCTTCACCCTGCTGCGCTTCACCCTCGTGCGCAGTCCGGCCGGCGTGCTCACGCAAGAGCGCGAGACGCTCGGCACCTTCGCCGACGCCATCACCGCCTTCAACACCGCCAAACACCGCGCGTGGCTGGCCTTTTGCCAACTCGCCCAAGCCGCCAGGACTCCCGATGATCCAGGCTGGGAGCTCGCCGTGTGCGACACCGAGTGGGGCTACGATCTTCGCCGCAACGGCCAGATCGTCGACCGCTTCTGGGTGCATGATCGCCACGACCGCGAGGCGGTCTGATTCGCACCCGCGCCCCGCGCCTCGCCGCAGCCGGCAACCCGTCGCGTTTCGCCGTCTTGAATCCGGCCTTGGCACCGCCGCGGCCGGCCGCGATTCTGACCATTCGCCATGAAAACCAAGGTCTTCGTCGACGGACAGGAGGGCACCACCGGCCTCCAGATTTTTGAACGCCTCGCCGCGCGCCCCGACATCGAGCTCATCGAGATCGACCCCGCCAAGCGCAAGGACTCCGCCGCCCGCGCCGCCTGCCTCAACGCCGCCGACATCGCCTTCCTCTGCCTCCCCGACGCCGCCGCCAAGGAGTCCGTCGCCCTCGTCACGAACCCGCGCACCTGCGTCATCGACGCCTCCACCGCCCACCGCGTCGCCGAGGGCTGGACCTACGGCGTGCCCGAGCTCGGCGCCTCCTTCCGCGCCGCCATCCGCGCCTCCAAACGCATCGCCAACCCCGGCTGCCACGCCACCGCCTTCGCCCTCGCCGTCCGTCCCCTCATCCAGCGCGGCCTCCTGCCCGCCGACCACCCCGTCACCTGCTTTTCCCTCACCGGCTACAGCGGCGGCGGCAAAAAGATGATCGCCGACTACGAGCAAAACCCGCCCGCCAAGCTCCAGTCGCCCCGCCCCTACGCCCTCGCCCTCATGCACAAGCACCTCCCCGAGATGCGCGTGCACACCGGCCTTTCCCAGGCCCCCGTCTTCAACCCCGTCGTCGCCGCCTTCTACCAAGGCCTCGCCGTCACCGTGCCGCTCGCCCTCCGCGCCCTGCCCGCCGCGCCCACGCCCCAGGCCCTCCACCACGCCCTCGCCGAGACCTACGCCGGGGAAAAATTCATCCGCGTGCTGCCCTTCGGAGACGAGTCCGTCCTCGATGGCGGCTTCTTCGACGTGCAGGCCTGCAACGGCACCAACCGCTGCGATCTCGCCGTCTTCGGCCACGCCGAGCAGGCCGTCGTCATGGCCCGCCTAGACAACTTGGGCAAGGGCGCGTCCGGCGCTGCCATCCAGTGCATGAACCTCCACCTCGGCCTCGACGAAGCCCTCGGCCTCGACGCCTGAATTCATCGACCACGGATCACACGAATTCTCGCGGATAAGACCCAGCACCGCGGTTCGTCCCTCCGTCTGATCCGTGCATTCCATGCAATCCGTGGTTAAAAATCCGTCTCCTCTTCATCCCCCTCATCCGCGCCATCCGCGGTTAAAAAAAATGTCCCTCTTCGAACTAAAAACCGAGATCTCCCCCTCCACCGTCGACCAGATCGACGAGCTCCTGCTAGAAAACGGCTTGGAAAACTGGAGCCTCCTCCAGGACGTCATCATCAACCGCGCCTGGCTCGTCGGCATCTTCCCCGACGCCGACGCCGCCCGCGCCAGCTGGACCGAACTCCTGCCCCTGCTCCCCGCCGAGGCCGCGCCCGCCGCGCCGGTCGAACGCTCCCTCGGCGACCAAGACTGGCGCGACAGCTACAAGGCCCACTTCAAGGCCTGGCGCTGCGGCCGCCTCCACTGGGTCCCCGTCTGGGAACGCGCCACCCACGTCCTCGCCGCCGGCGAGACCGCCATCTGGCTCGACCCCGGCCTCGCCTTCGGCACCGGCAACCACGAGACCACCCGCCTCTGCGTCGAGCGCCTCGTCGCCCGCGCCGAGAGCACCGCGCGCCGCGGCGCCGTGATCGACGCCGGCTGCGGCTCCGGCATCCTCGCCCTCTCCGCCGTCCGCCTCGGCTGGACCGACGTCTCCGGCTTCGACAACGACCCCGAGGCCGTGCGCGTGTCCGAGGAAAACGCCTCCCTCAACGACCTCGCCGGCGCCGTGCGCTTCTCCACCGCCGACCTCGTCACCGGCCTGCCCGCCGGCACCCAGGCCGACGTCGTGCTCGCCAACATCCAAGCCGACGTCCTCCTCCGTTTCATCCCGCAACTGGTCAACGCCATCGCCCCCGGCGGCCTGCTCGTCCTCAGCGGCATCCTCGCCCGCGAAAACGATCAGGTGCGCG
>JAIXVY010000047.1 GCA_027482505.1 Opitutaceae bacterium
GAGCGCGCGCCCTCGACGGTGTTGGCCATCATTTTCTCGCAGTAGACGTGGAGGCCGGCCTTGAGGCAGGCGTTGGTGTGCGGGGCGTGGAAGACGTCGGGCGTGGCGACGATGGCGGCGTCGAGGCCCTTCTCCTTGGCGAGCATTTCCTCGAGGTCCGAGTAGACGGCAAGATCCACGCCGTTGGATTTGAAATAGCGCTGGCCGTAGGTGCGCGCGTAGTCCCAGAGGTCGCAGAGGGCGACGAGCTTGATGTCGCCGATTTTAAGCAGGCTCTCGGCGAGGACGCGGCCCTGGGCGCCGTAGCCCACGAGGGCGACGCGCAGGGGTTTTTCGGACGAGCCGGAGGCGGACTGGGCGAGGATGCGGGGCGTGGCGGCGAGGGCGAGCGCGCCGGCGGTGGTGGCGAGGAAACGGCGGCGGCCGATGGACGGGGTGGTCATGCGCGGGTCAGGGCGAGGCGATTGTGGTCGGCGAGGGCGAGGGCGAGGGCGACGAGGCCGATGTGGATGGCGAGCCAGGATACGCCGCCGTCCTGGCCGATGAGCATGAGGCCGAGGGTGAGGGCGGAGTAGAGGAGGCCCATGGCGAAAAGCGTGAGGCGGCTCGCGACGCCGAGGAGCAGAAGGAGGCCCAGGAGGATGAGCGCGGGGCCGAGCGCGGCGTAGAAGGGCTTGGTCAGGAAATCCGGCAGGAACGGCTCGGCGGCGAACTTGGTCTGGAGGGTGTCGGGAACGGCGTGGTAGTGGCTTAAGGAATACACTTTCTTTTCCACGTCCATCATCGCCCCGCTGGGGTCTGGCATGCCGGTGGCCGGGTCGAGGAGCGGTTCCTGCACGGTGATTTTGGCGGAATATTTCTCCAATCCGGCGATGAGGGCGCGGACGCCCAGCCAGAGGCGAAGGGTGAGGAAGGCGAGCGCGTGGCCGGTGAGGCCGAGGACGGCGCGGGCGGGTGCGGCGGCGGGTGAGTCGGGAGCGGGCATGAGCGGGGGATGCGGGGGATCAGTCGGCGATCGGGACTAG
This sequence comes from Opitutaceae bacterium, assembly GCA_027482505.1. Taxonomy (GTDB): domain Bacteria; phylum Verrucomicrobiota; class Verrucomicrobiia; order Opitutales; family Opitutaceae; genus IMCC26134_A. Next base: position 1,026 of record JAIXVY010000047.1, read on the forward strand.
CCAGATGTTGCGGAAACGGAGAACGTCTCCGTGGTTTTGCAGAGCGAGCGGGAAGCGATCCGGGTGGGCGGCGTAGGGCGGCCGCTTTTTGTGCACGGTGGGTCCGGTCAGCTCGGCGTTGTCCTGCACCTTCACGCCATTGACCTCGACGCTTATGCGCGCGGGACGAACGACCCTGCCCTCCGCGTCAAAAAGAGGACGATGGAAGGTGATGTCGTAATACTGCCACCGACCCGCGGGACGGAGAGCGTTGGCGAGGGGCGGAAATTGGCCGTAGATGGCGCCGGCCTGTCCGTCGGCGTAGGTGTGCGAGTTGTCGAAGGTGTCGAGGATCTGCACCTCGTAGCGGCCCATGAAAAAGACGCCGCTGTTCGAGCGCTTTTGCCCGCGGACCTCGGCGGGCAGGTCCGGCGCCCACCATTCCAGGTGTAGTCGGCAGGACCCAAAACCTTGCCGCGTGGTGAGCATGCCTTTTGTGGCGGGCGCGAGCTCGATATGATCGGGCGTGAACAACCACCCCGGATTTTGCCAGGCGTCGGCGCCGCGGCCGTCGAAGAGGACGACGGCGTCGGCGGGCGGGCGGGACCGGGCCAGAAGAGTTTCCTCGGAAACAGGCTCGACTCGCGGCGGCTTGGGCCGGTCTGGCGCGTGGGGCGCCCAGGCGAGGTCGGCGATGGATGCGGCGGCTTCTCCGGCGAGGCTAAACGCGGGTTGAAGAAAGAGGAGCGAGCAGAGGGCGAGGTGCGCTTTCATGGAAGTCAGGCGGAGGCTCCTGGTTTCGGCGTCTCGGGCGCGGCGAATTCATTCAGGAAGCGGGTGGCGCTCCGGTCTTTGATTTGGCGCACGGCGGCCAGAATCGAATCCTTCTCTTCCTGCCGTAACGCGAGCGGCCAGAGCTTGCGAAAGCGGTCGACGCGCGCCGACGCGTTGAGGTTTTCCAAGGCGGGCACGGTTTCCACCGCGCCGCGCAGCGCCAGGATGCGCTCGTCTTCCGGAGCCGCGCCCGACGCCACCTTGATGAGCAGGTCGAGCGACTCCTGGGCTCTTGCGGACGACAAGGCGCGGATGACGGATTTGCGCGCATCGGGATCGGTTGCGGAGAGCATTTGGTCGAGCGCCTCGGTGGCCTCGGGTGCGCGAATTTGGGTGAGGGCGCCAATCAGCAGCGGACGCTCGCCCGCGTCGGCGGATTCCAACCGGCGAACGACGAGCGCGACGGCGTCGGTGGCGGAGGGATGGGTGGACGCGGTGTTGAACAAGGCTTTCCGCCAATCGCGGCGTTCGGCGCTTTTTTTGACGTTGGCCGCTTGTTCCAGCACCACGGGCAGATCGCCCGGGGCGGAAAGTGTGGCGAGCGCGGAAAAACCGCCGGCGCGAAGGTCGTCCGCCGGCGAGGCGCACGCCTTTATCACCAGGGGGAGGGCTTCCCGGTCGTAGCGATCCGCGAGCAAGCCGAGCAGGGCGGGGAGCGGCGCGGCAGGATCTTGTCGCGCGGCCGCGGCCCGCAGGCGCGTGGTGAGTTCGGGAGCGGTCGAGCCGGCGAGGGCGATCTGCGCCAGCTCGCGCGCGCGACCCTTTTCAGCGAGACGGGGAAGCAGAGTAAGGAGGGTGTCGACATCGCCGATGCGCGAGGCGGCGCGCGTGCCGGATTCGTAGACGAGCGACTCTTCCGGCGAGGAAATCGCGAGAAGAACCAGCGGAAGTGCGTCCCTGTGTTCCGCGACCGTAACGAGGACCACGCGCACGTCTACGGGGAGCTCGCTCCAGCGGCGGCCGAGAGACTCCGTTCGCGACGGCGTCAGGTTTCGCGCGAGCGAGGCGGCGGCGGCCTGGCGCACGCGACGATCGGGGGCGGTCAGCCAGCTTTCGGCCACGGCCAGTGCGGCGGCGGTGTCCAGCTGGTTCAGCGCGGCGAGCGCTTCCACGCGCAGGGCGGGTGCGAGACCGGGAGCGGCGAGGAGACGTTGAAGGCGTTCGGCGGCGAATTTCTCCGCTCCGCGGTCGCGGGTGGAGAGAAGCGAGAGCGTGTCTACGATCGCCCGATTGCGCTCGGGAGATGCAGCGAGGGTTTCCAGCGCGGCGAGGGCGTCGCGGCGGCCGAAGGCGGCGAGGGTTTCGCGAGCGGCGTCTGCGTCGACGGGATCGGAGCCGGAGGCGATTTCGCCGAGCCGTTTTATGACGTCCTGCCCGGGATACGCCCCGAGAGCTTGGATCACAGGCGGGCGCGCGCCGGGGGAAACCGCGTCGGACAAGCGGAGCAGCGCGGTCTTGGCAGCCGGATGCCGCAGCGAGCCGAGCACCACGGCCACGCGATCGACAA
>JAIXVY010000400.1 GCA_027482505.1 Opitutaceae bacterium
GGTTGCCGCTGGCGCCGATGACGCCGTTGATCGTGAGACCGTTGTTGGAGTTGGAGCCACCCGACCCCGTGGCGGGGCTGCCGCCCGCAAGCACCAGGCCAGCGGTGCCGTTATTGGTGATAGTGCCGCTGATGATGGAACCGGCGGTGCTGTTGGCGGCCACGCCGCGAATCGAAACAATCGCGTCTCCCGTGATCTCGATCGGCACCGTGGATGCGATGTTGCCGCGAACATCGAAGAAGAGGGAGTTGGAGGAGTTGCTGCCCCGAAGCACGAGCTTGGAGTTGGTGCCGCCACTCATCGTGGTCACCGTGGTGTTGCCATAGCCGAAGGTGGAGCCGACTCCGCGGCTCTCCCACGTGAGAACGGTGCTATTGGCCAAGGTCAGAGGGCCGTTCAGGGAGGTAACGCTGGTGCCCGTGTTTTTGTGAAACGTGTAGTTCGCGGTGAACAAAGACGAATTGGGCGACAGCGTGGAACTGAAGCCGACCGTCGTGTTTCCGTTGCCGGTGAAATTAAGAATGCCGCTGGATGTGGCCGCCGTGGGCGTGTTGACCACGGAGCCGTTGAAGCTGGACGAGGTGTTCCACCAACCGCCCGTCGTCGCGTTGCTGGAGATGGAAGTGGTGTTGCCGACGAAGTAATAATTGGTCTGCGCCGTGGCTGCGGAAACACCGCACAGGGAAACGAGCGCGGAAAACAAATTTCCGCGCCTCCGAGCGGCTCTCAGCCAGGCAACTACGGAGATTTTAGCGGGGGAAGACGAGGGGGTGCTGCGGGGTAACATGGCTTTATTTATAATTAATCTATAAGTTGAATCTTTAATTTAAGACAAGGAAGTTTCCCCTGGAAAAGGGCGGTTTTAATTCTAACCAGACCGCAATTTATTATTAACTAGAGAAACTTAACCCCAAGTCTTTGGACGATTGAAAATCCTCAGAGCGCGGTGACGCGCAAACGGAGGAAGCGGGCCGGGGTGCCGGCGGGCAGCGTCACGGAGGAGCGGACCTGCTGGACGGCGCCGTTGTCGGAAAGCGTGACCGAAGTGACGCCGGCCGAGGACCACGCGGCGGGGGCGAGCGAATCGGTCCACTCGACCACATAGGAGACCGATGCGGCCGCGGAAACGGGGCGGGAATAATCGAGGCGCAGCGCGCCGCCGGCGACGGATACCGAAACCGGCGAGGGGCCGGCGACGAGCGGCGAGGTGCCGAGCGCGAACTCCAGCAGGTTCGACTGGCCGTCGAAGTCGGGATCAGCCGCGTCGGCGGCGTCGCCCTCGTTGGCGGTGACGCCGAAGTTGGCCTGGCGCCAGGTTTGCAGCGCGTTGAGCGGAGCGGCCGTGGCGACGGTGAGGGTGATGTCGCTGGTGTTATAATTGAGGGTGGCGGTGTAGCCGTCCAAGCCCTGGCCGAGCAGGAGGCCGCCGGTCACGCCGGACGCGGCGGGAGTGGCGCCGTTGTCGGAGAAGAAGCGAACCAAGGTGTAGGTGCCGGGCGCGGCGCCGGTGAAGTTGAGCGTGACGTTGCCGGACACGACGAAGTCGGACGCGCCCTCGTAGTTGTCGATCCGGAGGCGGTCGCCCGCGTCGCCGGCGGCGAGGTCGAAGTTGAGCGCGGCGCCGTCGCTCAGGGTGAGCAGCGGGCCGGTGGTGGCGGCGCCGTCGATGAGCAGCGTGCCGCGACCAGAGTTGACCGCGGGGGCGCCGGGGGCGAGCGAGCCGGCGACGACGACGCCGTTCACGCCGGAGGGGCGGATGGAGCCGGTGCCGCCGAGCGTGCCGGCTAGGGTAACCGCCACAGGACCGGTGCCGGTGCCCGAGCCCTCGGTGTTGTTGATCAGGAGCAAGCCGCCGCCGACGGAGACGCCGCCGGTGTGGATGTTGGCCGCGCGCAAGGTGGCGACGCCGGTGTTGCTCTTGAGCACGCCGCCTTTGTAGCCGGCGGCCGCGCCGGAGGCGTTGTCGCGCAGGATGGAGTTGAAGACGACGTCGCCGGTGCCGTTGAGGTGGACGGAGCGATCGGCGGTGGCGGCCGAGCCGACGAGGTCGAAGGTCGAGTTTCCGACAGTGGCGCCGAAGAAGACGGTGGCGTTGGCGGAGACGTTGACGCTGCGGGTGGCGTTGGTGGGCATGAAGCCGCCGTTCGCGAAGGTGAGCGTGGCGACGCCGTCGGCGGGGCCGGCGACGTTGATCGCGCCGCCGAGGTTGAGGCTGTGCATCACATAATCCCCGGCTGCGGCGAGTTGGAGCTGGCCGGTGTCGGAGGAGCTGAAGCCGGTGCGGAACTGGGAATTGGGCGAGAGCGCGGCGGGACGGGTGGCGCGGATGTGGAGCTGGACGTTGGAAACGGCGTTCTGGGTGGTGTTGCCGGAGTAGGTGTTCACGCCGCCGAGCACGAGGGTGCCGGCCACGCCGGAGGTGGTGAGGCCGCCGGTGCCGGCGAGGTTGGCGTTGATCGTGCCGGAGCCGGTGGCCGCGTAGCTCGTGCCGGTAAGGGTGCCGGTGCCAATGATGGAGCCGGAGGAGATGGTGACGGCGCCGACCGTGTCGGTGTTCGAGCCGATATCAAGGATGCCGCCCGAGACGTTTACCGCGCCGGTGTCGGACAGGGTGTTGTTGCCGTGGCCGAGGATCAGCGTGCCGCCGGAAACAGTGGTGCCGCCGGTGTAGGTGTTGACGTTGGTCAACGTGGTGGTGCCGTTGCCGGCGCGCACGAGGGCGACGCGGCGGTCGGTGCTGGAGCCGTTGGAGATGACGAGGCCAAAGACGCCGGAGGAGGAGCCGTTGATGGTCAGCGTGCCCGTGGTGGAGGCGGCGGAGTTGAAAACGGCGCCGGTGCCGGGGCCGGAGGTGAGCGAGGGGACGGAGGCGGAGCGGCCGTTGAGATCGAGGTTCTCGCCGCGGCCGGCGACGGCGCCCATGATCAGGGCGGAGGAGGGCGAGAGGGCGTTGTCGACCAGGAGCCGCACCGAGCCGGCGGTGGCGGAGGAGATCGCGCCGGGCAGGCCGACAAAGCGGGAGTCGCCGGCGTAGGTGTTGGCCGCGCCGAGCTGGATCTGGCCGGCGGCGGACGTGCTCTGGCCGGCGTTGAAGTTGACGCCGGCGGAGCCGGAGATGCGACCGTTGAGCGTGAGAGTGCCGGAACCCGCGCCGGTGCTGCCGCCGGTGAGGGTAAGGGGAACGGCACCGTCGTTGACGATGGTGGAGTTGACCGTGCCGGTGCCGGTCAGAGAGGCGAGGACCACGCCGGTGGTGCCGGTCTGCGCGGTCACGGTGATGGGCACGGAGGCCGCGATCGACGCGCCAGTGCGCAGGTCGAAGACCATCGTGCCGTTGTTCGAACCGGCGAGGGTGAGCGAGGAGCCCGCGCCGCCGGAAATGCCATTGGTGGAGACGGAGAGAATAGCGCCGTCGTTGGTGACGCCGGAGACCGCGAGATTCACGCCGTCGGCCAGCGTGATGGGACCGGTGATGATGCGGGCGGTGAGGTTGTTCGACGTCAGCGAATACCCGGTGACCGCGAAGGCGTAGGACGTGGCGGTCATGTTCGAGTCCCAGCGCACCGCGCCGGGCGTGCCCGCGAAGACGAGGTCGTGCGCGGCCGGCGAGGTCAGCACGATGGGGGAGGCGTCGCCGTTGATGCTCGCGCTCCATCGGGCGAGCGAGGTGGAGAAACTTCCGGAGCCGCCGACGCCGTTACCCTCGCCGGCAGACACATCCCAGTAATAGGTGGCGGCAGAGGCAACGGAGGCGGCCAGCGCCGCAAGCATCGCGGCGACCCGGCGCGAAGCGCGCGCCGGACGAGAATGGCAGGGCAGAGCTAAGGGGATTACTCGGGGTTGCATGGGGTATTTAATATCAAATTTTAAGTTAATCTTTTATAATCAAGTCAAGGGGGATTTCAGCTCTGTAGACGCTTCAAATAGCCCCGAAATTACTGGGTTTCCCACCTACTGGGCTAAGTTTTTTATTAATTACCTTTCCGCAAAAATTCGCAAATGAGTAGCCACCTTTGGTGATGCACTCAGGGCCAGTTCGTCACGCCATCCGGGGTGGCTCGCAGGCGCCAAAACTGACGCGGGGCGGCGCGATCAAGAGGGACGGTGACGCGAGCGCCACCTTCGGCGCGGGTGAAAATCTGGCTGGAGCCGATCAAAACGGGGCTCCAAGTGAAGAGATCGGAGGAAACCTCGAGCCCGAGACGCGTGGAAACCGGCTGGCTGGCGGCGAGGTCGAACTCGACCCGGCCGGCGGCGAAATCGAGGCGCAGCGGCGGGGTGGCGTCGGCGCGGGCGGGATCGCGAGCGAGGACCATTTCCAAGACATTCGGCACGCCGTCGCCGTCGAAATCGTCGCCTGCGGCGCGCCGATCAGCCGGAATCGCGGCCTGGGCGGCGATCCACTGGGTAAAGCGCGAGGAGGCCGGGATGGCGTCGATCTCAAGCACCGGCCGCGAGGCGACGGTGGAGTTGGTGCGACTGGCGTAGCTTAGCACGTTGGTGGTGCTTTGCGCGGAAACGATCAGGCCAAGGTCGAGCTGCGCGGCCGAAGCTCCACCGGAAACCAGATAAAAATCCGTGATGTCGATCACATCGAGCTGGGTCGCCGAGGGCGCATAGGAATACGCCGGGGTGGCGCTGAAAACCGGGGCGTTGTTCCAGGTGACGCCCGTCTCCGTCCACGCCCCGGACACGGCGTGCAGGCCCACGGTCCAGCCGGCGTAGCTGCTAAGAACCGACGTGGACGTGAGGCGCAGGCGCGCGGCCCGGGGCAGGGAACCCGCCAGCGAACTGGTGTCGAAACGCAGCAAGCCGCGGCGGTTGAGCCCGACCGTGGTGTCGCGCTTCAAGTCTATCCGCGTCTCGCCGCCGAAGTTGACGGTCGAATTGGCGCTGCCGTCGCGCAGGTAGGTGTCGGCGACGGCGACGAGGGGAAACGTGGCGAGCGACGCGGAAGGAGCCGCGACCACGCGCATCGACTGGCGGTTGGAGAGACCGGCATAGGCGGTGTCGCAGTGGATGGTCCAGGCGCCGGGACCGGGCACGCGCACAGAGACGGCGCCACCCGCCTGCGGAACGAGCGATACGGCGGCGTCGGCCGCCGCCCACGCGATCTGGATCTGCGAAGCAGCGACGGAGGAGGCGCCGACGCGAAACCCGGTGGGCGTGACCACGGCGGTGTTGGCGGGGAAAGGCAGCGAGATATCGCCAGGCAGCACGACGGAGGGCAACAGGCGCGTGGCGCGTTGATCGAGGAAAAGGGAAGCGGGCACGAGGGAATCGCCCTGCCCCACCCCCTCCACATGGTCGACCGGACCGGACTGGCCGCTGGTGGCGCTCGTGCTTTGGGTGGTGACGACGGCGGTGCGCACGCCGCGCGTGCCGATCACGTAGCCATGGCCGCCTTGGTCGCTGCGCACCACCCACGTGGTGGTCGCAGGCATGCGCGAGGTGATGCGACCGGTGCCGAGGGTGTTCCAGAAAACCGAGTGAGTCGACGTGACTCCGTGGATGGGATCTCCGCCCGAGTTGCGATAGACGGCCTCGAACCAGCTGCCGTCGGCGGTGCTCGAGTCGGTGAGATTGGCCAGGCTGAACCACATGTGATGGTCGCTGGAGATGCCGGTGGTCGGGTAGCCCGCCGCGCCGACCGCGCCGGTGGCGAGGCCGGTGTCGCCGTCGACGCAGGCGTGCATCACGTTGCCCGAGGTTCCCGGCCCCTTGTAGCTGAAGCCGTGGCGACTGAAACGGGCCTCGGAATTGATATAGAGGCACTCCTGGCTGCGCTCGGTCGTATACATGTAGCCGTTGCCGCCGGCGCCGCCGTATTGGGGGCGCTGAAAAACGCAGGAGTCGACGGTCACGTGGGTCGAGTCGCGAAGCAGGATGCCGTTGCTCAACAGATGCGCCGTCGTGGTGTTGCCCGCGGGCTGGTAGGTCTGCACCCGGCGTATCCAGGAGTCGCGCACGCGCTCGTAGACGATGAGCTGCGAGTCGCTGACCTCATAGCCGGGCGTGCCGGGGATGACGTCATCGTCCGTGCCCCAGACCGTGCCGGGATGCTGCACGTTGCCGATGGAAAAGTCCTCCAGGCCCACCTCGGAAACGGGCGCCGAAGTAAGGCGGGCGAGGCGGGCGTTGTCCCGGAGCTTGAGCGAAAAACGGACGGGGACGTCGACCGTGACGGTGGACGCGGACGCGTCGACCGAGACCACGGTGCGACGGAAGGCGAGTTGCGAGCCGAGGTTGGAGGCGAAGCCGAGCCAGCGCGGCTCGGCGCGCTCGTTGATCCAGGCGTCGGTGAGGTCGGCGCGGACGGAAACAGTGTCGCCCGGCGCGAAGCCGGCGGTGCTCACGACCGGGATGACAGCCGTCATGTTGACCAGATCGCGGCTAAGCGCGACCTCGGGCGATCCGGGGCCGATGAAGCGGGCGTTCCACGGGCCGCTGACGCGGATCACGGCCTTGCTGGCCGGGCTGGCGGTGGTGCGCAGCGTCGTGGTGGTGTTGAGCAGAAAGGTTTTTCCGACCCCGGCGCCGCGCAGCACGATATTGGAGCGGTCGATCAGCAGGGCTTGATTCCGGCCGGCGGCGACATCCACGGAGAGGCGGTAGGTGCCCGCGGGCAGGAATACCACGCCTCCGCCCGGCAGGGCCTCCGCCGCGTCGATGGCGGCCTGGATCGCCGCGGTGGCGTCGGCCGCGCCGGTGGAATCGGCGCGGTAGGGCGCGGCCGTGACGTCGATGACAGGGCCGGAGCGCGCCGGCAGGACGGCCTCGCCGCGCCGATAGCCGGCGTAGGAAAAGTCCTGGATCACCTTGTCGGTGTCCAGGTTCGCGGCGGCGGGATTGTAGCCCGTTGCCGGATACAAACTGGAACGCCAGGCCGTCTGGGCGAGCGCGGCCGGAGCCAAGATGCCGAACCACGAGGCGAAGACGGCGAGGAGCAGGAGCTTGGACGGAGGCATGACGGAACGAGGCTCAGCGCCGGCTCGCGCCGGCGAGGCGGCGCCGCAGCTGGTCGAGGTAGAGCGAGCCGGGCTCAAGGGTGTCGCCGCGACCCTCGCCCTCGACATGGTCGACGGGATCGGTGGCCGCGCGATTTCGGGCGGTGAGCTCGACGCGCGAACGCTCGCCGCGGGTGCCGATAACGTATCCGTGCAGATACTGCTCGGACTTCACGATCGCGTCCTTGATCGCGCCCGTGCCGCGGGTGTTCCAGTAGACGGAGTGGACGGACGTTAGAGCGTGCAGAGGCGGCGGACCGCTGCGGGGAAAGGGCCGGTAGACCGCCTCGAACCAGCTGTTCTCCCCGGTGCAGTGGTCGATGAGGTTGGCCTGGCTGAACCACATGTGCTGATCGCTGCCCTTGCCGGTCGTCTCATAGACCGTTCCCGCCCCGAGGGCCTGCGCGGTGTCGGCGTCGAGGCAATCGAGCAACACGTTGCCCGAGGTGGTGGAGAGGGACATGGCGAAACCGTGGCGGGCCAGCCGGGCCTCGCTGCGCCGGATGAGGCACTCCTGCGCGCCGATGAGGGCGAACATGTAGCCGTTGCCGTCGCCGCCGCCGTATTGGGTGCGCTGGAAGAAACAGTCCTCGATGGTCAAATGCGTCGACTGGCGCACGTGCAGGCCGTTGCTCAGCAAGTGGGCGGTGGTCGTGTTTCGCTTCGGAAGAAAGCTGGCGACGCGGCGCATCCACGAGTGACTGGCTTGCTCGAATACGATCGCGGTGAAACCGGAGACATCCTGGGCCGCGGTGCCGGGCTTGTTGAAATCGTCGGTGCCCCAGCTGTCGCCCGGGTGCTGGATGTTGCCGATGGAAAAATCCTCCAGGCCGACCTCCACCAGGGGCTTTCCCTCGACCCGGACCACGCGGGCCCGGTCGCGCAGCTTGAGCGCGTAACGCACGGGAACGTCGACCGTGAGCGTGCCGGCGGCGGGGTCGATCGCCACGATCTCCCGGCGGTAACCTATGCCGCGCAGCCGGGCCTCGTGTCCGCGCCAACCGGGTTCGCGGTGCTCGTCGACCCACTCGGGGGTGATGTCGTTGCGAATCGTGACCAGATCGCCGACCGCGAAGCCGTCGGTCGAGCGAACCGGTATGACGCGGGTGGAGTGCCGCAAATCGGCCGAGAGCGGCGCGACCACGTCGCCGTCGGCCAGGAGGCGCGCCTTCTCGCTGCCGAGCACGCGGATGACGGCCTTCTTGCGGACTCCGGAATAACGGGTGTGTAGCAGAAACGTTTTTTCGCGACCCGCTCCGCGCAGGACGACGCCCGGCCGGTTGATCAGAAGCGCCTGCGCCGCGTCGTCGGGCACGGCCAATCGGTAGGTGCCGGCGGGCAAATACACCACGCCTCCGCCGTCCGCGCCCGCGGCGTCGATCGCGGCCTGGATGGCCGCGGTGGAGTCGGACGCGCCGGTCGCGTCGGCTCCGTAAGGCGCGGCGCTCGCGTCAAAAATCGGTCCGGCGACAGTGGGAATCGGAGCCTCGCCGCGACGATAGCCCGCGTAGGAAAAATCCTGGATCACGGGATCGACGTCGAGCAACGCGGCCTCGGGATTCCATCCCTCCGCGGGATAGAGCGCGCTGCGCCAGGAGGCGGTCTCGCCGGCGGGCAGAGACGGAAGCGCCGCGCCCAGAACACAGAGCAGGGTGGAAACGATGCGAGAGGACATGGGCTCGGCGTGAAGTAGATGAAAAATAAAACCGAAAGCTTTCGCGGGACGGAACGCGGGGTCAGTCGAACCACTCGTCGTGCGGATCGAAGGCGGGCACGGGCATGTTCAAGATCTTCATCTTGCCGACCGCGCGGTGACGGCAGCCCGGCTTGATCAGGATCGTCGTCATCGGCTTCACCGGATGCAGCGCGCCGTCGAGTTCCATGAAGGCCTCTCCGTCCGTCTCCAGGATGTAGTAAATCTCGGTCAGCTTCTTGTGGTAATGGGTCCGCGCGTCGGTGCTGATGTCGACCATGTGCAGGGTGGCGACGGGATTGTCGGGCGTGACGAAAGCCCGGCGGCTTTGGCCGCAGGGGCACGGGACCGGCGGGACCTGGGTAAGATCAACGATGGAGTAGGCTTGGCTCATGAGTGGAAAAAAGGGGCGCGATGGCGGCGCGAACATAGGCGACCTCGTCGCGCAGGAGGCGGGCGCGCTCCTCGGGCGCATCCGAGGAATAGAAAGGCTGAAAATCGTAGATGCCGGAAAACGACGCCGCGCGCAGGGCCGCGCCTAGGGCGAGCCAGTCGACCACGCCTTCGGTGCAGGGGCGCCAGTCGCGGACCCAGCCCTTGGCGGGAGCGGCCGCGAGCGCGCGCGTCCACACGATGTCCTTCACGCCCACCGAAGCCAGATGCGCGCCGGCCAAAGCAACCGCCGCAGCCTCGCCCTCCCAGCCTTCGTGGAACTGGTTTCCCGGATCGATTTGCAGGCCGATCAGCGACGGATCGAGGTCGCGCAACACATGCCACGCCGCGGTGGAGCCGCAGATCGCGGTGCCGTGGTGGAGTTGCAGGAGAATGCGCACGCCCGCGCGGGCCGTGACGGGCGCGAGCGCGGCCAGCGCGCGGCGGGCTCCGTCCAAATCGCCGGCGGGATCGGAGGTCCGCGCGAAGTAGCCTATCCTCACGCAGCCGACGCCGAGTTCACCCAGCACGGACAGCACTCCGGGCGCGCGCACGAGCCCCGCCGCGTCCTGCGAAACGACCGCGAGCGGCACCTCCAGGCCCGCGGCGCGCATCGCCTTTACAAAAGCAGGCGCGGTGGCCGCGAAGTTGTCCGGCTCGACCCAATATCCCTCGCGCACGAGCAGGTCCACGCCGTCGAGACCCGCGGTGCTCACGGCCGCCGCAAGCGCATCGGTCGAAAGACCGCGGTAGAACTTGGGAAAAAGGGTCCAGCGGTTCATGAGGTCAGGCGAGGCGGGCGAGGGCGGCGGGCGAAACCACCGACGCGGGACGAACGCCGGAAAGGAACGCGGCGACATCGCGCACGGCCTGGCGGCCGATGCGATGGGTGGCTCCGCCCGCGATGTGCGGGGTGAGAAAAACGTTGGGCATCGAGCGCAACGGACTGTCGGGCGCGGCAGGCTCGGGCTCGCACACGTCGAGGCACGCGAAAATGCGGCCGGTCGACAGCTCGGCGATCAAGGCCTCCTCGTCCACGCAGCCGCCGCGGGAGGTGTTCACCACCAACGCGCCGTCGCGCAGGGCGCGGAAATGCTCCGCGCGGAGCATGCGAGTGGTGTCGGGCAAGAGCGGCGTGTGGAGCGTGACCGCGTCCGCCGTGGCGCAAAGCTCGCGCAGATCGTCGCAGAGCTCGACGCCGAGCTCGCGGGCGTCGTCGGCCGACAGATACGGGTCGAACACCCGGATGCGCGCGCCGTAGACACCCAGCATGCGGATGACGCGCCGCCCCACCGCGGAGGCGCCGATCACGCCCACGGTGGCGTCGCCCAGGGCGAGCGGCGCGGCGCCGGAGCGCCAGGCGCCCTCGCGGCAGCCGCGCGCGGCCTCGAAGGCGCCGCGCAGGCCGAAGACAAGCGCGGCCAGGGTAAACTCGGCCACGTTCGCGCCGATGGCGTCGTTGCAGGATGCGATCCAGAGGTCGCGCTCGGAAGCGGCGGGGGTGAACATGTGCTTCACCGTGCCCGCCAGATGCACCCACAGCTTCAACTCGGGCGACGACGCCAGCACGCGCGGCGTCGGCCAGACCGTGCCCCACGAGCCAAGGCCGACGGCGCATCCGCGCAGGAGCTCGATCGCGCGGTCCTCGGTCGCGGCGTCCTCGCCCTCGTGCACGACAAGGTCGCCAAGCTCGCCCAGGCGGGCCCAGTCCTCGGACGTGAAAAGCCGCCGCCGCTGGGCGGGAGTGAGCAGGACACCGATGCGTGGGTTTTTATGAAACATATCTTTTAGATTTCTACGCCTGGCCCCGTGGGCACAGGGCGAGGCCAAGGTCGTTTGCGCGGGAAAAATTCGCGCGCGGGGGAAATGTGACGGAGCGGGACGTCATGGCTGAACGGACGCGGCGCGGCCGCGGAGTTCGCGCACCTTGACTCCGGCTCCGGCGAGCAGGGCGGAATGTTCGGCGACCACCGGGGCGAAGGCCGGTTCGCGGGCGAGATCGCGGGCCGCGTCCGGACCGGCTGTCAGATCGTAGAGTTCGCGCCAGGCCACGCGCCCGTCTTCGAGGCGCAGCCATTCGGTGTAGCGCCATTTTTCGGTCGCGACGGAGTAGCCCATGACGCGATCGGCGGAGCCGGCATCGCCGCGCGGATATTGGCTGAAGGCGGGCCTGTCGGCCCGGCGCGAGGGATCGTCGAGGAAGGGCGCGAGGCTGCGGCCTTCGAGATGGGAGGGCGCGGGCAGACCGGCCAGCTCGACGAGGGTGGGATAAACGTCGAGCAGCTCGACGGTCGCCGTCACGCGCGCGCCTTCGCCGCGGCCGGGCGCGCGCAGGATGAGGGGCGCGTGGACGGCGATCTCGAAGTTGGTGTGCTTGCACCAGGTTCCGTGGTCGCCGAGGTGAAAGCCGTGGTCGCCCCAGAGGACCACCACGGTGTCGTCGGCGAGGCCGGTTTCCTCCAGCGCGTCCAGCACCTTGCCGATCTGGGCGTCCACATACGAGACGGCCGCGTAGTAGCCGTGCCGGAGCAGGCGGGCGGTCTCCTCGGGAACCGGCGTGGCATTGTCCGCCGGCATGCCGGTGTAGTTGGCGCGCAGCTCCCAGCCGGGCTGGGAAACCCACGCCGGCGCGTCGGCGGAGGCGGCGGGCGAAAACGGCGCGGGCAGGCGCGCCGGATCGTGCAGCTCCCAGTATTTCGCCGGGGCGTTGAAGGGGAGGTGCGGCTTGAGAAAGCCGACCGCGAGAAAGAAAGGCCGGTCCGCGGGCCGGCGATGGCGGAGGTAGTCGGCGGCGTCGCCGGCGAGACGCCCGTCGGCGTAGGTCTCGTCGGGAACGTCGGCCTTTTCCCAGGCGGGGCCGCGCTTGGCGCCGCGGCCGGACTCGCCCGCGGGCGGCTTGCGGTTTTCGGGCAGGGCGTAAGGCGAGCCCAGGCGGGAGAAATCCGAAGGTGGACTGTCCCAGGCGCGCGGATCGTCGAGCTTGCCGTGGAAAATCTTCCCGCGACCGACGGTCTGGTAACCCTGCGCGCGAAAATACTCGGGCAGCACGGCGAGCTCGGTGGGAACGCGGTCGCGATGATGCGTCTCGAGATCGTAGATGCCGGTGGTGTCGGGGCGCAGGCCGGTGAGCAGCGAGATGCGCGACGGCGAGCACACGGCCTGCTGGCAATAGGCGCGGAGAAACACGGATCCGCTCGCGGCGAGCCGGTCGATATTCGGGGTGACGGCGCGGGCGTCGCCATAGGCGCCGATGGCGGGGCGCAGATCGTCGACCGCGATGAAGAGGATGTTGGGCCGGCGCGCGTCCGCTCCGGCCGCGCTCGCGGCGGCCACGGTCTCGACCAGGGCGGCGAGGCCGGCGCAGGCGGCGGCGAAGAAGGCGGCTCGGCGCATAAGGGGAAATGCGGCGGGGTTCAGGGAGCGGACGCGCCCGACCCGAGGCGGCGGCGCAACTGATCGAGGTAGAGCGAAAACGGCTCGAGCGACTCGCCGCGCCCCTCGCCTTCGACGTGATCGGCCGGGTCGGTGATGGCGGGAGCGCGCTTGGTCAGTTCGATGCCGGAGCGCTCGCCGCGCGTGCCGATGACGTAGCCCCAGCCGAACTGCTCGCTCTTCACGACCGCGTCGGAGATCGAGCCCGTGCCGCGCGTGTTCCAGAAAACGGAGTGGGTCGCGGTGAGCAGGTGCCGGGGCGGCGGCGCGTAGGGCCGGTAAAGGGCCTCGAACCAGCTGTCCTCGCCTGTGCAGACATCGATGAGGTTCGCATGGCTGAACCACATGTGGTGGTCGCTGGAGGCGCCGTTGGTGCGATAGCCGCCGATCGCGCCGGTGGCGCGGCCCGTCTCGGCGTCGACGCAGTCGTGCAGCACGTTGCCCGAGCTGCCGGAGGTGCCGATGGAGAACCCGTGGCGCGAAAATCTCGCCTCGCAACGGACGAGCAGCGTCTCCTGCGCGGGATAGAGCGCGAACATGTAGCCCTGGCCGCCGGAGCCGTATTGCGGACGGCGCAGGGAGACGTCGGCGATGGTGAGATGGGTGACGTTGCGCAGCATGAGCCCGCCGCTGAGCAGGTGGGCGGTCGAGGTGTTCTCCGGAGGCTGAAAGCTGGACACGCGCCGCACCCAGCAGTCCCGCGCCTGCTCGAGCACGAAGAAGTAGGAGTTGCTGACCGCGTAGCCCGGCGTGCCGGGCTTGTCGGTGTCGGGTATCTCCCAGACGCGGCCGGGATGCTGAATGTTGCCGACGGAAAAATCCTCCAACCCCACCTCCGCGAGCGGAGGCTCGGAGAGACGGAGCACGCGGGCGCCGTCGCGCAGACGCAGCGCGTAGCGCACCGGCGCGTCGACGGTGATCGCGCCGCCCTCGCGGTCTACGGCAAGCACGGCGCGGCGGTAGGAGATGCCGCCGAGTTTGCCCTCAAGACCGGCCCAGCCCGGCTCGCGATGCTCGGCCACCCACTCGGGGGTGATGTCGTTGCGAATGATGACGGTGTCGCCCGGGGAGAAGAGGGACGCGTCGCACACGGGGATGCGCGCGGTCGGGTGCAGGAGATCCGCGGCGAGCGGCGTCTGCCGCGAGGGACGGGCGCCGAGGCGCACGCCGTCGGGGCCCTTCACGCGAATCACCGCCTTGCCGCGCATCGCGTCGAAGGTGGTGTTGACCAGAAACGTCCGCCCCCGTCCGGCGCCGCGCAGGACGACGCCGGGACGGGAAAGCAACAAGGCCTGCGAAGCCTCGGGGGCGACGGAAAGCGCGTAGGTGCCGGCGGGCAGGAAAACCACGCCCCCGCCGGCCGCGCCCGCGGCGTCGAGCGCGGCCTGGATGGCAGCGGTCGCATCGCGCAGGCCGGAGGCGTCGGCGAGAAATGGCGCGGCGGTGACATCCAGGAGGGGACCGGCCACGCGGGGGACGGGCGCCTCGCCGCGACGATAACCGGCGTAGGAAAAATCTTGGATCACCTTGTCGCGATCCAGGAGCGCCGTCTCGGGATTCCAGCCTTGGTCGGGATAAAGTTCGCTGCGCCACGGCATGACCGCGGCCGCCGCGGGCAGGGCGGCCGCCGCGGCGAAAACGAGCAGCGAAACAAACGCCCGGAGAAGCATCGCAAAAGTCGCGGGCGCCATCAGGGCCGGCGCAGCAGGGCGGCCAGGGCCTTGATTTCCTCGGGCTTCAGCTCGCGGTCGAAAATGGCGAAGGCGTCGAGCGCGCCGGGATGGTTGGGTTCGCGGAAAGCGGAGCTGTCGACCACTTCGCAAAACCCGATGGAGAACGGGCCGTCGTTGCCCACCACCGCGCGTTGGGTGAGATTGGAGGAACCCGAGCGCGAAACCTCGCCGCCGACGGGGCCGAAATACCAGCGCACCTGCTCGGTGCGGCGCGCCTCGTCCCAGCTCATGGCAAAGAAGTGCCAGCCGCCCGGGGCGAGCTCGGACGAGGGCGCGACCACGAACTGGGCGTTGCCGGCGCGCGCGACGAGCGCGCCCGGATCGGCCGGGGCCGTCTCGCTCTGGATGAAAAGCGCGAGCGCGCTCTGCGCCTCGGTGGACTTGCCGCCCTGGGCGAAAAGAAAGCGCTGCCCGCGCGGCGCCTTCTCGAAGGCGCGGAAAAACAGGAAGATCGAGCCGGTGCCGTCGGCGTCGACGTTGGCCTGGCCGCCGCCGGTGATCGGGTCTCCGGGGAACACCAGCCCGTCGCCGGTCGTTTCAAAGGCCTGGGCGGCGGCCTCCTTGCCGTCGAAGTCGGCCACGAAGCGCCCGCCTTGCGGCTGGAGCGCCGCGGCGCCGGCCGAGCCCGCGCTGACATGGGTGCGATCGAAGGTCCAAAAATAGGTGGGCTTGAGTTGGGCGAGCGCGGTCTGGACCTGCGCCACGCCCTGCCCGCGCAGGGAGACGGCGCAAAGCGCGAGCGCCAGGCCGGAGAGAAGGAAGGAGCGGGGTTGCATCGGGGTTAAAATAGAGCGCGAGCGTCCGGGACGGACGCACGGGCTGGCGGTTCAACGAAGCGGGAGGCCCGACCAGGTGCGCTCGTCGAGGTTTTTGAAGGCGCCGAAATCCAGGGGACGGACGCTGCCGTCGACGTAGAGCACGTTCATCCGGTTGCCGCCGCCGTGGCGGAAATCGAGATTGGGCGCGTCGGCCGGGGTGGCGGCGGCGAGATCGGCCGAGATGTTGCCCCAGTTGCGAAAAGCCTGGGAGCTGCGCGGGCTCCCGGTCTGGACCTTGCCCTCGACCACGATTGGGATCTGGGAGCGACGATCGCGATCGATGGTGGACAGACGACGCGGGTTGTCGTTGCCGCTGGCGATGTTGGTGCCGGAGGTGTTGAGCCCCA
>JAIXVY010000153.1 GCA_027482505.1 Opitutaceae bacterium
CGAGGCCTTCGCCCACGACGGCCCCCGGGCGCGGGTCCGAGCCCGGGCCTGCTTCGGCAGCGCCTTTCTCTTCCTCGTGCTCGTCGGCGTGGGCCTCGGCCTGGTCTGCCACTTCGCCCTCGCGCAGGTGGACTTCGCGCGCCTTTTCGGCCTGCGCGACCCCGCGGTGGTCGCCGCCGCGCCCACCGCCGCCTTCGTGGCCGCGTTGTCCTTTTGCCTGGGCTTTCCGCTTGGGCTGGCCCAGCGCCTGGCCTACTCGCGTCAGCAGGGCTGGGCCTGCAACCTGGCCCAGGCCGGCGGCAGCCTGGTGGCGCTCGCCGCCGTGGCCCTCGCCTCGTGGCGCGGCTGGGGGCTGGTGGCCATCGTCGTCGCCGGGCAGGGCGCTCTCGTCCTCTCGAATCTCGTGCTGCTCGTCGCCCAGCTCGCGCCGCTGGGCTGGCTGCCCGTTTGGCGCTACCGCATGCGCGCGACGCTGCTTCGGGAATTGCTCGGGCTGGGCGCGTGCTTCGGCGCCCAGCAGGTGCTGAACACCGTGCTCTTCACCCTGCCGCAGCTGGTCATCTCCACCCAGCTCGGTGCCTCCGCCGTCACGCCGTTCAACCTGCTGCAACGCCTCTTCAATCTCTTCAGCGTGGTGCAAAACGCCTTCATGCTGCCGCTCTGGCCCGCCTACTCGCGCGCCAAGGCCCGCGGCGAATTCGAATGGATGCGCCACGCCCTGCGTCGTTCCTTCCGCGCCACCGTCGTCTTCAGCGTCGTTCCCATGCTGGGCGGCGCGATCGTCGCCCCCTGGCTGCTCGCCCGCTGGGTGGGGCATCCGGTCGAGGGCCTCGCCTGGCCGCTCATCGCTCTGCTGTGCGCCTGGAACGCGCTCGTGCTGCTCCAGCAGCCGTTCGGCTTCCTGCTAGCGGGAGTCTCCGAGATCCGACGCATCACCGTCTACAGCCTCGTCAGCGCCGCGCTGGGGGTCGTGCTGATGTATTCGTTCGTCGCCCGGCTCGGGGCGGCCGGAGTGGCGCTCGGTCTCATCCTAGGCTGCCTCCCCTTCAATTTTCTCGGCACCATCCTCGAGGCGCGCCGCTACCTGCGCGTAGCCGGGGCCGCGCCCTCCCCGCACCCCGCCCCGTCGCGCGCGGTTGCCGCCTCCGTCGCATGAGCCTGGCCGCCCCGGTTTCCCCCGCGCGGCTCTGGCGCGATCCTCCGCGCCGCGCGGGGGTCGCGCGCGGCCTGCACATCGCCGCCCATCTGCTGCGTAATATTCGAAACCGTCTGCTCAACCGCTTCGTCGGCGCGCTGGGCGCGGTCAGCGTGCCGGGCACCCCTTTGGTGGGCTCGCTCCAGGCCTGGGCCCTGCGGCGCATGGGGGCGACATGCGTTCACGACACGCTCTGGATCGGCTCCGACGTGTGGTTCGACCATCCGGAAAACATCACCTTCGGGGCGCGCGTCACCTTGAACCCGGACAGCCGGATCACCGCCTTCGACCGCGTCGTGATCGGCGACGATTTTCTCGCCGCACCGGGACTCAGCATCAACGCCGGCACCCACGACCTCGCCACCCTCGCCCCCGCTTCGGCCCCGGTCGTCATCGGGAGGCGCGTCTGGTGCGGCGCGCGCGTGACCATCTGCGCCGGGGTGGAACTCGGGGACGACGCCGTCGTCGGGGCGGGCGCGGTGGTCGTGCGCAGCCTTCCGCCCCTTCAAGTGTGCCTCGGCGTGCCCGCGCGACCGGTGCGCGACATCTCCGCCCTTCGCCAGGCCGCCGGCCCCGGCTGGTCGAACTTTTCCCGCCGCCCGCACGCATGAACCGGATCGCGCTGTTTTTCCTGGCCGCTTCGGCTCTCGACGCATTCGGCGCCTCCGCCGACTGCGCAGATCGCATCGGCGTTATGACCCATTTCGCCCACGGCTGGGCGCTCGATGTCCTGCCCGCGCTCGCCGCGACTGGAACGCGGCACGTGCGCGACGAGATCTACTGGGACGATTTAGAGGTGGAACCCGGCCGCTTCGAGTTTCCCAAAAAATACGAGGCCTACCTCTCCGCCTTGCGCGAGCGGGGCATACGCCCTCTCGTGCCGCTCACCTTCGAGAACCGCCACCACGACGACGGGCTCACACCTTACACCGAGGCGGGTTTCGCCGCCTACGCGCGCTACGCGACGGAGGTGGTCCGGCGCCACGGCGAACAACTCGAGGCGGTGGAAATCTGGAACGAATACAACGGCGGTTTCGCCAAGGGGCCCGCCACCGCCGATCGCGCCGCCACCTACGCGAAGATGCTGCGCCACGCCTACCGGGCGATCAAGCGCGAGCGGCCCGGGCTCGTCGTGCTCGGCGCCTCCACCGCGGGACTGCCCCTGCCCTACCTGGAACGCCTCGCCGACGCCGGCGCCTTCGAGCACATGGACGCGATTTCGATCCACCCCTATCGCGGCTCCCTGCCTCCGGAGACGCTGGAGCCCGCCATTCGCGACCTGCAGGCGCTGCTCGCCCGCCGCCGCCCCGCCGCCCCTCTGCCCATCTGGGTGACCGAGATTGGCTGGACCGCCCGCCCGCCGGGAACCTTCGCCGGCCCGGAGTTCGTCGACGAGGACACGCAGGCCGACTATCTCGTCCGCGCGCTCACGCTGCTGCTCTCCTTGGGCGTGGAAAAAGTCTATTGGTATCAACTCCGGGAACACGGGGTGGACAAAGGCCTGGGGCTCCTGCGCGCCGCTCCCGGCTACGAACCCAAACCGGCCTACCGGGCCTTTACGACCCTGCTCGCGCGACTGCGCGGCGTGAAAACCGTCGTGCGTGAGACGGCGCCGGACGGCGTCTATTGTCTTCGGCTCGACTCCGCCACGGATTCCGCCGTGCCGCCCGCGCGCTTATTGTGGTCCGTCACGTCGCGCGCGCTTCCGCTTCCGGGCGCGACGCGACTCGTCCGCATCGACGGCGCGGCCGAACCCGCGCCCGACTGGATCGTCCTCACCGGCTCGCCCGTCTACATCGAGGGCCTCTCGGGACCGCCGCTTATCGACGAACATCCCCGGCCGATACTCGCCGACTCCGCGGCCGGGTTCTCGCTCAGCCAGGGTGAAAACGGCTGGAGCTATGGCACGCTCGCGCTCGCCGGCGGCGAACCCGCCGTTTTCACGCCGGCCGTCGACGCGCGCGTGACCGACTGGAAGGCCGAGTGGATTCTGCCCGGCTCGCCGTGGTCCATCTCCGCCGAGGAGCAGCATCCAGCCGTAGTCGCCGGCCTGCCCGTCGCCGCCGCTCGCCGCTGGACCAGCGCCCGCGGCGGCCCGGTGCGCGTCGTCGCGCGTTTCGAGGCGGGCGGGCAAGGCGACGGCGTCCGCGTGCGCGTGCTCGCCGAGGGCAGGGTGCGCGCGACCGCGCTCATCGGCGGCCCTCGCCGGCCCTCGGCGGAGCTCGGCTTCGATTGCGTGCTTCCGCGCGGAGGCTCGCTCGATTTCGCCGTGGATCCCGGCCCGGCCGGCTCGCCCGACCACGACGCCACGCGCGTCGCCGTATCGATTTCCCCCGCTTCCACCCATGAATGACCAAACCACCCTGCTAGTCGTGACCCCCACCCTCGGTGAATCGCCGCACCTGGACCGCACCATCGCGTCGGTCGAGGCCCAGCCGCTGCGCATCCGCCACGTGATCTCCACTCCCGCGCGCAAGGTCGCCGAACTCGCCGCCCGCTACCCGCACGCCCTCGTCGTGCCCGACGCCGGTCGCGCGGGCGGCATCTATGGCGCGATCAACGCCGGGCTCGAGGCCGCCGTCTTCCAATGGGATTGGTTCACCTACATCAACGACGACGACGCGCTGTTGCCGGGCTTCGGGCGCGTGATGTTGGAGAACCTTCGCGAAACCCGGCCCGCCCCCGTGCTCTACGGCGACGTCGAGCTGATCGACGAGCAGGGAGCGCGCATCAGCCGGATCACCACCGCGGAAAATCCGGAATGGATTCCCGCCCTGCTTCAGCAAGGCATCAGTCCGCTCATGCAGCAGGGCATGGCCTTCCATCGCGAGGTGGTGGAGCGGCTCGGACGCTTCGACCTGCGCTACCGCCTCTGCGCCGACCTGGATTTCTGGCTGCGCGCCTACGCCGCCGGAGAACGTTTCCGCTACCAGCCGGAATGCGTGGCCCAATTCCGCCTGCGCGACGGCCAGCTCTCCGCCGAAACGTCCGTCACCCGAGCAGAGCAGGACTCCATCGTGTCGCGCCTGCTTCCTCGTCCCCGCCCCCGTCTTCAACGCCTGTCCACCCGGCTGCTCTACCGGCTTTATAATCTGCCCCGCTACCTTGAACGCTTCCGCAAACGCGGCTTTCGCACCAGCTACGCCCTGCTCCAGGAAGGCGCCGCCCGCACCGCATGAAGACGTCCTCCGAAGAAATGGAGGCGGTGATTCTCAACGACTACGCCAGCACCACCGGCGGCTCCACCGCCGTGGCCGTCGCCTCCGCCCGCGGCCTCGCCGCGCGCGGGGTGCGGGTCACTTACTTCTCGTGCGTGGGGCCGGTCTCGCCCGAACTGCGCGGCGTTCCGAACCTGGAGGTCGTCTGCCTCGGCCAGCACGAGATCGCGAAAGATCCGCGCCGCCTGCGCGCGCTCGCCTCCGGCCTGCGCAACGGACCCGCGGTCGAGGCCCTCCGCGGCTTGCTCGCCGGCAAGGATCCCGCGCGCACCGTGGTGCACGCCCACACCTGGATGAAGGCGCTCTCGCCCTTCGCGCTGGCCGTCGCGCCAGAGCTGGGCTTCCCGCTCGTCGTCACGCTGCACGATTTTTTCATCACCTGCCCCAACGGCGGCCTCTACGACCACGGACGAGAAAAAATCTGCCGCCGCGCGCCGCTCTCGCTTTCGTGCGCCGCCTGCGACTGCGACCGGCGCCATTACGCGCACAAACTCTGGCGCGTGGCCCGCTCCGCCCTGCAAAACGGCTGGCTCGGGCTCCCGCGACGCGTCTCCGCCTACCTCGGCGTTTCCGAATTCAGCCTGGGTCTCATGCGTCCGCACCTGCCGCCGGGCGCGCCCGCCGCCGTGCTGCGCAACCCGGTCGACGCCGTCGACCTCGGCCCGGCCGAGCCCGGCCGACAGGGCTCGTTTCTCTACGTCGGCCGCTTTGTGCCCGAGAAGGGCGTGCGACTTTTCGCCGAAGCGGTGCGCGCCACCGGCCTGCCCGCCGTCTTTGTCGGCGACGGCGAGCTGGGCCCGGAGCTAAAACGGCTGTGCCCGGACGCCCGCTTCACCGGCTGGCTCGGCCCGGCGGGCATACGCGCCGAGTTGCGGGCCGCGCGCGCCTTGGTCTTTCCACCTACTTGGTATGAGACGCTGGGACTCGTGGCGGTGGAGGCGGCGTCGGCGGGGGTGCCGGTGATCGTATCCGACGGCTGCGCCGCGTCGGAAGTGGTCCGCCACGCCCGCACCGGCCTGCACTTCATTCACGGCTCGTCCAACTCGCTCGCCACCCGCATGCGGGACCTTGCGGCGGACGATACGCTGACAGCCGCACTGGGCCGCGCCGCCTACGATTGGTATTGGAGCGATCCATGGACGGCCGAGGCGCACGTGGACGCGCTGCTCGGGCACTACGCCCGCGTCCTCGCAAAGAGGAAGGACGCGGACGCGGCGCCGGACGCGGCTCAACGCCTGGAGCTGACCGCCGCGAATCCGCCGTAGGGCTTGAGCTCCACGCGCAGGGTCTTCGCGCCGGACGAGATGGAAACCTCCCGGGTCGCGAAGGCTCCGGGCGCGCCGTCCTCGATCAGCGCGAAGCGCGCCCCTCTTTTCAGGCCGAGCGCGTCGAGCGGAATCTCGACCGTCTTCGCCTCGGGCTCGCCGTTGAAGCCGCCTAGCCACCAGCGTCCATCCGCGCCGCGCCGCGCGAAGACGGCGAGTTTACCCGGGTAGCCGGCGAGGAATCGGGACTCCTCCCAGGCCGCGGGAATGTCGCGCAGGAAGGTCCGCACATAGTCGGGCTGCTTCGCCATCACCTCGGGAAGCTCGATGTAGTGCTGCACGCCGGAGGTGTAGAGCACGGTGGTGGCGAGCTCGGCGCCGACGGTGGTGGGGCGCTTGATCTTGCCCGGCCCCTCGAGGCAGAGCGGGGTGAAGTCCATCGGGTCGAAGACGTTTCTCGCGAAGGGCAGCATCGCCATCAGGGCGGGCGCGCGGTCGGCGTTCACCTGCTCGAAGGTGATGAATTCGTAGCCGCGCACCGCCTCGACCGTCATGAGGTGGGGATAGGTGCGGGACCAGCCGCGGGGCAGCGTGGCGCCGTGGAAATTCACCAGCAGGCCGAAGGGCGCGCTGTCCTCGAGGATGTCGTGGTAGAAATCGATGAACGCCCGGCCGTCGCCGCCGAAGAAATCGATCTTCACGCCGGCCACGCCGATGCGGCGGAGCTTGGCGAACTCGGCCACGCGCGATTCGCGCGTCAGCATGCGGTCCTTGGGCGTCTGGTAGGCGTCGTTCCAGGTTCCGTTGGTGTTATACCAGACAAGAATCTTCACGCCTCGCTCCGCGCCGTGGCGCACGAGCTCGGCCAGCTTTTCCTCGCCGATCTGCTTGTCCCACATCGAGTCGATCAGGCAGTAGCCCCAGCCCATCTCGGCGGCGTAGTCGATGAAGCGGCGCTGCACGTCGAAGACCGTCTTCCCGTCGCCCAGCTTGGGCCAGCTCCACGAGGCCTTGCCGGGCGCGCCGGCGAGCTTCACGCCCTTGATGGCCGGATCGGCCAGGTCGGTGCCGAGGGTGGACTCGGTCACGGTCTTGAGATCGCCGACCGCGATCACGCGCCAGGGCGTGGCGTAGGGCGTGGCGAAGCGCGGGTTGACCGGCTCCGTTCCCATCGTCTCGCGGGCGTCGGGGAAGCCGATGCGATACTCGCCGCCGGCGGACTCGTGGCTCAGGCGCGCACCGCAATAGCCGCGGCCCAGACCGGTCTCCGTGATCAGCACCCAGTTCTCGCCCGAGCGAAACAAGGCCGGGAAAACCCAGCCCGCGCCAAGCGTGGAAGGCGTGCCGACCGGGATCTCCTTGTCGTAATACTCCTCGTAGGAGGGGTTGGTCTTGGCCCAGCCGGTCTTGGCGACCGACATCGCCTGCAACCAGGCCTTCGAGCCGGCGGGGAAGCGGAACGATGTCGCCTCCTCGCTCACCGCGCGGGGCGTCGGGTCCGTCTCCGGGAAAACATAGCGGAAGGCCGCGCCGTCGTCGGACACCTGGAACACCACGTCCACGCGGCGCCCCTGCGCGTCGGCCAAGCCGAAGACGCGGCGGTTGGCGCGATAGTCGTGCTCGCGCTGCTTGGAGGCGACCAGCTCGTAGCGGTCGCGCACGCGCTTGGACTTGGACTCGGAGACGAGCTTCAGACCGCGGGTGAAGTCCGCGTCCTCCCGCACCAGGCCGAGGCGCGACTCTCCGAGCACGACCACGCCCTCGCGCGCCAGCGTGTAAACCGGCGAGCCGTCGGGCTTGAGGTTGAAATCAACGACCAGCCGGCCGTCCGGGCTCTTGATCTCGGCCGCGCCAAGCGTGCAGGCCAACGCGCAGACCACACCAATCCATCGCATAGGGATATTCATGGGAAAAAAGCGGCCGAAAACCGGCGGCCGGACCGGGAGGAGACCAGACGGACCTCACTTTCCCCTGGCGGCGCCGCGAAGCAGGCCGCGTTGCAGGAGAATGAAGAGCAGCAGCAGCAGACCCACCACGATGCGGATCCACCAGGAGCTGAGGCGTCCGTCGAAAAGCAGCGCGGTCTGGATGGTGCCAAACACCAGCAGGCCGAGCAGCGTGCCGAGCATATGGCCGCGACCGCCGGCGAGCAAGGTGCCACCAATCACCACGACGGCGATCGCATCGAGTTCGAGACCGAGGCCCGTGCTCGGATTGCCCGAACCGGTGTAGATCGTCGCCACCAGGCCGGCCAGCGCGGCCAGCGCGCCGTTGATCGTATAGGCCCAGACCTTGGCCGAGCCGACCGGCAGGCCCATGAGCACGGCGGAGTTTTCGTTGCCGCCGATGGCGAGCAGGTTGCGACCGAAGCGGGTGTGGTGCGCCGCCACGTAGCCGAGCGCGAGCACGCCGATGACGGTCAGGGCCGTGGTCGGCAGCCCGACAGGGCCCAGGCCGAGTTCGAAACCGGAGAGGGCGTTGGCGACCGGATGATCGATGCCCACCGACTCGGTGCTGATCCAAAACGCGCCGCCGCGGGCGAGGAACATGCCGGCCAGGGTGATAAGAAAAGCCGGCAGCCGGAACGCGTGGATGAGCGCGCCCATGCCCGCGCCCAAACCGCCGCCGATGGCCAGCGCGGCGACGGCGACAAGCGCGGGCGGATATCCGCGCTGGATCATGATCGCGGTGAAAATGGAAACGAAGCCGACCACCGCGCCCACCGAGAGGTCGATGCCGCCGGTGAAAATGACGAGCGTCATGCCCACCGCCACGATGCCGAGGACCGCGTTGTCGGAAAAAAGGTTCACCACCACGCGCCCCGAAAAGAAGCCCTCGTAGAGAAAGGCCGCGGTGGCGAAGAGGATGACGAGTATGCCCGCCGTCGCGAGCAAG
This sequence comes from Opitutaceae bacterium, assembly GCA_027482505.1. Taxonomy (GTDB): domain Bacteria; phylum Verrucomicrobiota; class Verrucomicrobiia; order Opitutales; family Opitutaceae; genus IMCC26134_A. The sequence goes on from JAIXVY010000153.1 coordinate 8,574, forward strand.
GGGGCCTGGCGCCGAAGAGCGGGGCTCATTTCTTGCCTCCCTTCACCAGCGAAACGGCCCAGCGGCGCGCGTGCTCCGACTGGAGCAGGCACACCACCAGGATCAAGACAGCCTTGGGAACCGGCGCCACCGCGGGCGGCACGCCGAGGTTATACATCGTCGTCGTCAAAGTTTGAAGCAGCAGCGCGCCGATGAAGGAGCCGAGGAGCAGGAAACGGCCGCCGGTAAGCGCGGTGCCGCCGACCACCACCGCGAAGATGGCGTCGAGCTCCATGTTCTCGCCCATGCGATAGGAGTCTGCCGCGCGGATGTTGGCCGCAGCCATCAGGCCGGCGAGGCCGGCGCAGAGACCGCAGATCACATAGACCAAGCCCTTCACGCGGGCGGCGCCGAGACCGGCGAAGCGCGCGGCGGTCTCGTTGTCCCCGACCGCCTCGATGAACAGGCCGGAAGCGGTGCGGCGAAGGAAAAGCTGGGCCGCCACGAAAAGCGCGATGGCGAGCAGGGGCGCGAAGGGAAACCCGAACACGGTGCCGTTGCCCACGAAGGCGAATGCGTCGTTCTTGATCACCACCACCTCGCCGTTGGTCATCAGTTGCGCCGCGCCTCGTCCGACCACCATCAGAATGAGCGTCGCGACGATGGGCTGGATGCCGAACCTCGCCACGAGCAGGCCGTTGGCCGCGCCGGCGAGCAGGCCTACGCCGAGGCCGGCGGTGAGCGCAACCGCGAGGCCGTGCCCTTCGGCAAGCAGAACCGCGGCGAGCGCGCCCGCCGCGGCCATCACGGAGCCGACCGAGAGATCGACTCCGCCGGTCGCGATGACGAGCGTCATGCCGAGGGCGAGCACGAGTCCGCGCGCGCCCTGATTAAGAATGTCGATCGGCAAGCCGTAGAGACGGCCGTCGAGCACGGTGACGTTCAGAAAGGCCGGATTGAGCGCGAGGTTCACCGCCACGAGCACCGCGAGGCCGATGAGCGGCCACCACACCGGGGAAAGGGACTTGGACTTGCTCACGAGGCGCCTCCTTCGGACGCGCCGGCCATGGCGCGCATGAGCGCGGGCGGCGTGATCGCGTCACCCTCGACGGAGCCGGTGCGACGACGCTCGCGCAGCACCACGACGCGCGTGCTGTTGCGCGCGATCTCCTCAATCTCGGAAGAGATAAGCAGAACGGCCAGGCCGTCGGCGCGCAGGCGGCCGATCAGGGCCTCGATCTCGGCGCGGGCGCCGATGTCGATGCCGCGGGTGGGCTCGTCGAGGATGATGAGCTCGGGACGGGTGGCGAGCCAGCGGGCGAGCAGCACCTTCTGCTGGTTGCCGCCGGAGAGATTCTTGATCGGCGTCTCGGCGTCGGGAGTCTTGATGCGAAGCGCCTCGATGTAGTGCCGGCAAAGCGCCTCCTGCTCGGAGCGCTGCACGGTTTTCCACACGCCCTGCTTGGCCTGGAGCGCGAGGATGAGATTTTCGCGGATGGAAAGGTTGGGCAAGATGCCCTCGCCCTTCCGGTCCTCGGAGCAAAAGGCGAGGCCGAGGCGCACGGCGTCGCGGGCGGATTGGATCTTCGCCGCCTCGCCGCGCACGCGGATCTCGCCGCCGTCGGGCCGGTCGATGCCGAAAAGCAGGCGCGCGGTCTCGGTGCGGCCGGAGCCAAGCAGGCCGGCCAGACCGGTGACCTCGCCGCGGCGCAGCATGAGGTCGATGGGCTGGATGGCGCCGCGGCGCTCGAGGCCGCGCGCCTCGACCACGGCGGGAGCCGAGTCGTCGGGCGGGGGCAGGTCGGCGGCGCGTCCGGCCATGTCGTTTACCTCGCGGCCGATCATCTTGGAGACGAGCGCGAGACGCGGGAGATCCTGGGTGAGGTATTCGCCCACGAGCGTGCCGTTGCGCAGCACGGTGATGCGGTCGGTGACCGCGTAGACCTGGTCGAGAAAGTGGGTGACGAAGATCATCGCCATGCCCTCGGAACGAAGGCGGCGCATGATGCGGAAGAGCTCGGCGACCTCCTTTTCGTCGAGACTGGCGGTGGGCTCGTCGAGGATGAGCAGCCGGGCCTTCAGGTCGAGGGCGCGGGCGATGGCGACCATCTGCTGAAGCGCGACCGAGAGCGTGCCGAGCTCCGCGTCGACATCGATGTCGAGTCCGAGGCGGGCGAGGGCCTCGCGGGCGTGGCGACGCACGCCGCCCCAGTTGACGAAGCCGGCCCGGCCGGGCTGGCGCCCGAGCAGGAGGTTTTCCGCCACGGACAGCCCGGGCAGCAGATTCACCTCCTGATAGACGGTGCTGATGCCCGCGCGCTCGGCGTCCTTGGGCGAGCGGGGATGGATCGCCTGGCCGGCGAAAAACATCTCGCCCTCGCTGCGCTCATGGACGCCGGTGAGAACCTTGATGAGCGTGGATTTGCCCGCCCCGTTCTCGCCGAGCAGCGCGTGGATTTCCCCCGCGCGCACGGTGAGGTCGACGTTGGAAAGCGCGGTCACGGGACCGAAGCGCTTTCCCACGCCGCGCAGGCTGAGCAGCGGGCCGTCCGAAGGGGCGGTCATCAGAGGAGGGCGGGAGGCTGAACTCAATACTGGCGCTGGCCGATGAGGGCGGCGGCGTTGGTCGAATCGATCACGATGTCGACGTTGTAGCTGCTGCGCTCGACGGGCTCGCCGGCTTTGATCTTGGCGATGGTGTCGTAGATCTTGGGACCGAAGAGGGGATTGCACTCGACCACGGCGTTGATCTTGCCGTCGACGACGGCCTGGACGCCTTCCTTGATGGCGTCGATCGAGACGATGAGGATGTCCTTGCCGGGTTTCAGGCCGGCTTCCTCGATGGCCTGGATGGCGCCGAGAGCCATGTCGTCGTTGTGGGCGTAGACGATCTCGATGTCTTTGCCGTGTTTCTTGAGGAAGGCCTCCATGACCTCCTTGCCGCCGGAACGACGGAAGTCGCCGCTCTGGGAGTCGATGATCTTGAGGGCGGGATTCTTGGCGAGCTCGTCGGCGAAGGCCTTGCGGCGCTCGTTGGCGGCGGCGGAGCCGGGCGTGCCCTGGAGCTCGACGATCTTGGAGCGGGAACCGGCGTTCTTTGCGATCCACTCGGCGGCCATGGCGCCCTCCTTGTAGAAGTCGGAGCCGATGAAGCAGGCGTAGAGGGATTCGTCGGACGTCTGCACCTTGCGGTCCATGATGACGACCGGGATCTTGGCGCGCTTGGCCTCGCGAAGGACGGGCTCCCAGCCGGTCTCGACGATGGGGGCGAGCACGATGGCGTCGACGCCCTGGGTCACGAAGGTGCGGACGGCGCGGATCTGGTTCTCCTGCTTGCCCTGGCCGTCGGCGAACTTGAGGTTGATGCCGCGCTTTTCCGCCTCGGATTTCATCGAGTTGGTGTTGGCGGTGCGCCAGGCGCTCTCGGCGCCGGTCTGGGCAAAGCCGACCGTGAGGGGCTTGGCGAGGGCCGCGGAGGCGGCGAAGAGGAGGGTGGCGCCGGCGGCGAAGGACCCGAGTTTTTTGAGGAGGGAAGCCATGGGGAATCGAGGGGTTGGACGAGGGCATGCCACGTTGTCCCGCGAGGGGTATCAAGCAATTCAGTGAATTTGGCTTATACTCCTATTGATTTGCCGTTACCGTCCGTGGCGTCGTTTTCGTCTCGTCAAAATTTTCCACCCATCAGGCTCACGACCACGAGCCGGCCGCTTCGTCCCAGACCAGGGAGTGAACGCGCCTAGGCCTCGAACGCGCCCTTCCCACTTTCTCGCCATGTCCGATTCCGCCTCTTCCCTGCTCAGCGTCGCCCGGCTCGGCGTCGGGTGGGAACACGACGAGAGTTTCGTGATAGATCGTCCCGGCACCGGAGATTATCTTTTCATCCACTTCACCCGGCCCGCGCTGGTCACCTTGGGCGACGAGGTCATCCGCTGCGCGGCCAACACCTGCATCCTCTACACGCCCGAGCATCACCAAAAATACCAGGGCGACGGATGCGGCCTTTCGGACAACTGGATTCATTTCCTCGGCGACTCCGCCGAACAGCTCGCGGAGCGGCACGCCATCCCGCTGAACCGGCCCTTCAGCCTCGCCCAGTCGGGTTTCGTGCCGCTGCTGATTAACGAGATGCGGACCGAAATCCACCGCAAGGAGCCGCACTACGAACAGGTCGTCGATCTTCTCCTTCGCCAGCTTTTCCTTCTGCTCCAGCGCCACATCGAGCTGAGCGCGCAAAAGCGCTTCACCGGGCGAAAGGCCGAGCTCGCCGCGGCCTGCGCCGAGCTTCAGGCCCGTGTGCTCGGCACGCTAGACCACCCTTGGACGGTGCAGGAAATGGCGCGCTCGGTGCACCTCAGCCGCTCGCGCTTCATGGGCCTCTATCGCGAGTTTTTCGGCGGCTCGCCGGTAGAGGATTTGATCAACGCCCGCATCAAGCACGCCCAGTGGTTGCTCTGCGCGACCACGCTTTCCGTCGGCCAGGTCGCCGGCGAATGCGGCTTCCGCAGCCTCTATCACTTCAGCCGCATTTTCAAAAAACGCGTCGGCTCCTCGCCCTCCGACTTCGCCACCAAGTTCGGCAAGACGACCTCGCTCGGCCGCGGCCCCAACCAGACCATCGCCGACAAGGGCGTGGCTTTCCCGTTCGTCGTGCCGCCGGCCCAGGCCAAGCCGCGTCGCTGACGTGGGCGTCTGGCCGGACCCCGTTGCGGTTTTCCCTTCAAGCCTTGTCCAAAAGTCCTGACCGCGCGCATTCGCGTTGCCCCGGGGAAAACCCTCGCCAACCAAGCCTGCCATGCCCCTAGCCCGCATCCTGTCCCGACTCCGCCCCTTCTTCTTCGCCAGCTTCGCCCTCATGTCCCCGCTCGATTCCACCCTCCTCGCCGCGCCCGCCGCCGACGCGGCGGCCACCTGGCCAGCCCCGCTCGTCCGCCACCGCGCGGACCCTTGGGTGCTGCGCGACGGCGACGGCTACCTCTTCATCGCCACCGTCCCGGAATACGACCGCATCGAGCTGCGCCGCGCGCCCACCATCGCCGGCCTCGCCCAGGCCGAGCCGGTCGTGATCTGGCGCAAGCACGCGTCCGGCCCCGCCAGCCATCATATCTGGGCGCCCGAGATCCACCGCATCGACGGCAAGTGGTATGTCTACTTCGCCGCCGGCCGCGCCGAGGACATCTGGGCCATCCGCATGTATGTGCTCGAGTGCTCGTCGGCCGACCCGCTCGCCGGCCCGTGGATCGAGCGCGGCCAGCTGCGCACCCACCTGGAAACCTTCTCGCTCGACGCCACCACCTTCGAGCATCGCGGCGTCCGCTACCTCGTCTGGGCCCAGCACGACCCGGCGATCGGCGGCAACACGTCGCTCTTCATCGCGCGCATGGATTCGCCCGTCTCCATCGCGGGCAAACCGGTCCGCATCTCCGTGCCCGAACTGCCCTGGGAGGTCATCGGCTACCGCGTGAACGAGGGCCCCGCCGCGCTCATCCGCAACGGCCGCGTCTTTCTCGCCTACTCCGCCAGCGCCACCGACGCCAACTACTGCCTCGGCCTGCTCACCGCCGACGAAAACGCCGACCTGCTCGACCCCGCGTCCTGGAAAAAATCGCCCGTGCCCGTGCTCGCCTCGTCGGAGTCCGCGCGCGTCTTCGGCCCCGGCCACAACAGCTTCACCACCCTGCCCGACGGCCGCGACGTGTTGATCTACCACGCCCGCGACTACCGCGACATCGCCGGCGATCCCCTGCAAAATCCCGACCGCCACACCCGCGCCGCCCTCCTGCGCTGGCGCGAGGACGGCACCCCGATCTTCGACTTCGGGCCCTGAGCCCGCGCAGGCGCCGGGAAACCCGCGGCGACCTCGGAGCGTCTTGCGTTTTAAGCTGGCCGGCGAACCCGCCCGCCCGCGCTTTCTTCGCATGCAACGCCGCCGCTCGATCGCCCTTCTCGTCGCCTTTTGCGTCGCCGGTCTTATCTCGATACGCGCCGCGTCGGCCGCACCATCGGCCAGGCCGGAGCCCGTGCGCCTGGAAACAAATGAGCAAGGCGCGCGGCTCGACAACGGCCGCGTATCCGCCGAGTTCTCCTCACGCAACGGCTACCTCACCTCCTTACGCTTCGAGGGACGCGAGCTCCTCGCCGCTCCCGCCTACCTCGACTGGCACACCGGCCGCACCAACCACCTCGGCCGCGCGGACCTCGTCGTCACGGCCGATCCCGCTCGCTCGCCCGACGGCCGCGCCGAGATCGCCTTTGTCCAACCCTGGTCGCGCCAACCGGGCTCCTCCGCCCTCGACGTCGAGCTGCGCTACGTGCTGCGCCCGGGCGAAACCGCCCTGCGCATGTATGCGGTTTTCCGTCACGCGGCCGATTATCCCGACGCCGGTTTCGGCCAGTCGCGCTACGTGCTGCGCCTGCGCGAGGACGCGTTTGACACCATCTCGGTCGACGCCGAACGCACCCGCCCGATGCCGGCCTCGGACACGCCGACCCAGGCCATAGGCCCCAAGGAATCCATGCGCTTCACCGCCGGCCCATTCGCCGGCGAGATCACCGACAAATACCACTACTTCGTCGACGCTGGAGACCACTTCTTCCACGGCTGGGCCGGCTCCCGCACCGGCCTCGGCCTCTGGATCGTCTACGGCTCGACCGAGGACGCCAACGGCGGCCCCACCCGCCAGCACAACTCCGCCCACTGGCAGCGCCTGTTGATGAAGATCCTTTCCTGCGGCCACTACGGCGCGCCCGGCGTCGGCGTGAAGGCCGGCGAGACGTGGGAAAAAGTCTACGGCCCGTGGATGCTCTACGCCAATCGCGGCGAGGCCGGCCGCGCGGACGCCGTCGCCGCCCTGCGCGCCGACGCCTCGCGTCAAGCCGAGGCCGAACGCGCCGCCTTCCCTCCCGCCTGGCTGGAGCATCCCGCTTTCCCGCCCGCGGCCGCCCGCGGCTCCGCCTCCGGCCGCCTCGCCCTCGCCGATCCTCAGGCACCGGGGCAAACCGCCGCCGGCGCCTGGGTCGGCCTCGCCGCCCCTTCGCCCGACTGGCAGCGCCAGGCCCTCGGCTACCAATCCTGGACGCGCGCCGACGCCGACGGACGCTTCGCCCTGCGCGCCGTCCGCCCCGGCCGCTACACGCTCTACGCCTTCGCGGACGGCGTGCTCGACGAGTTCCGCCGCGCCGACGTCGAGATCATCGCCGGCCGCGACCTCGCCCTCGGCGACCTTGCCTGGACTCCTGTCCGCCATGGTCGCCAGCTTTGGCAAATCGGCGTGCCCGACCGCCGCGCGGCGGAGTTTCGCCACGGCGACAATCATCGCCGCTGGGGGCTCTGGCTCGAATACCCGAAAGATTTCCCCAACGACGTCGACTTCACCATCGGCCGCTCCGATCCGCGCACCGATTGGAACTTCGCCCAGGTCAATCGCCCCGGACCCGACGGCAAAACCTACGTCGGCACCACCTGGCGCGTGCGCTTCGCCACGACCTCGCCTCCGCCCGCCGATCCCGAGGCGCGCGCCTGGCTGCGCTTCGCCTTCGCCGGCGCCCACAACGCCCGCCTGCGCGTGCGCCTCGACGGCGAGGTCCTCGGCGAAAACGCCGAACTCGGCTCCGACAACGCCGTGGCCCGCGCCGGCATCCACGGCCAGTATTCCACCTGGGATCTCGCCTTCCCCGCCCGGCTGCTCACGCCCGGAGACCACGTCCTCGAGCTTGAACAACGCTCCGGCGGCGCCCCTTTCCGCAACGTGATGTATGACTGCATCCGGCTCGAGGTCCCCTGAGCGGCGACCGGAACCCGACCACGCCCGCAGCCGAGACCGCTCTCGCGCCCACGGCGAATCATACAGTCAACTTCCACCGGGATTCGCGCCCGCCCCGGGACGCGCGATGCTGTCAGGCCCGTCTTCCGCTTTCGCGCATGTCCACCGCCCCAGCCCAGTTGCCCCCCACCCTGCCCCGCTTTCTGTGGGCGCATCGGCGCGACTTCCTGCCGGGCCTGGGCATCGCCATCCTGCGCATCCTCACCATCGCGCCGCTTCCGCTGATCTTTCAGCGCATCCTCGACGTCCATC
>JAIXVY010000302.1 GCA_027482505.1 Opitutaceae bacterium
AGCGACGCCGACTGGAACGAGGTCATCCAGACCAACCTTTCGAGCTGCTTCTACTGGACCAAGGCCATCGGCTGGCCCATGTGCCGCGCCCGTTTCGGCCGCATCGTCAACATTTCCTCCGTCACCGGCATCATGGGCAACGCCGGCCAGGCCAACTACGCCGCCGCCAAGGCCGGCATGATCGGCTTCACCAAGGCCACCGCCAAGGAATTCGCCAAGCGCGGCGTCACCGTGAACGTCGTCGCCCCCGGCTTTATCAAGACCGACATGACCGCCGAGCTCAGCGAAGAGGTGAAGCAGGGCGCCACCGCCCTCATCCCCATGCAGCGCTTCGGCGAGTCCGCCGAGATCGCCCACGCCGTCGCTTTCCTCGCCTCCGACGAGGCCAGCTACGTCACCGGGCAGGTTTTTGCCGTTGACGGCGGCATGTCCATGTGAGCCCTTCACCCATCTAAATTTCCTTCAACATGGCCGACCAAAAAACCATCGAACAGCGCGTCAAAGAGATCATCGTGAATCAGCTCAACGTGAACGAAGAGCAGATCACGCCCACCGCGTCCTTCCTGGACGACCTCGGCGCCGACTCCCTCGACACCGTCGAGCTCATCATGGCCTTCGAAGAAGAGTTCAAGGACGAGATCAAGGGCGAGATCCCCGAGGCCGACGCCGAGAAGCTCAAGACCGTCGGCCAGGTCGTCGACTACATCAAGGCCAAGTCCGGCGCCGCCTAAGGCTCCTTTTCCAAACGCCCCGGCGTTTCCGCCCCGCTCCCGCAAGGAGCGGGTTTTTTTATTTGGCCCGCCGGCGGGTCGCGGGTCTTTTCCGTTTCAGGCTCCGAAACCGAGGACGATTTCCTCGGCTCGCACCGCCCGCTCCCGCGCGCCTGCGAACACCGCGCCGGAAAAGCCGGCCAGGGGCGCCCGGACGCGCCGCGCCGTCACCTCCAGCTCCAGCTCGTCGCCAGGGCGGCAAAAGCGGCTGCAACGCACGCCGTCGCACGAGGCCAGGAAGATCGTCTCCGGTTTCACTTCGCCGCCCGCCGCCGCGCGGGCCTGGGCGTGGTGCAGCAGGAAAAACACTCCGAGCTGCCCGAGCGCCTCCAGCATGAGGGACGCGGGCATAACCGGCGAGTGCTTGAAATGGCCGCGCAAAGCAGGTTCGTCGCCCCTTATCCGGTAGCGACCGCGCGCACCGGTTTCGGTCAGCTCCGCGTGGTCGAGAAACAGGAAAGGCTCACCCATGGGCATGCGCTCTTTCCAGCCGTCCGGGGTCGCCACCGGCCCGCTCATGTCGGCACCCTGCTGCGTCATCGGAGGGAGGCGACTAAGCGGACGGAGCAGTCTGCGCCGCCTTGGCCTCGGCGAAGGCTCGCACGTCCTCCACGGTTCGCAGGGAGCGGGCCTCGTCGTTGGAAATGGAGATGCCCAGCGATTCCTCCACCAGGATGATGATTTCCATCAAGGTCAGCGAATCCAAGGCCAGGTCCTCGATCAGGCGCAGTTCGGGGCCTGACTCGCGCAGCTTGGGACGCAGATCCGGCTCAACATAGCGTTCCAAAATACCCAACACGATGGGCAGAAGCTGCTCCTTGGCGCCCGTGCGATTGAACTCCAGGGCCGCTTGAATGGTCGCCTCCGAACAGCGCCGCAGGCTCTCGCGGATTTTGGCCTCTTTTTCGGAGGCCTCGTTCGAGTGGGTTGAATGCTCGGAAGAAGACATTGCCGTTGAGAATATGTGGATTGCCTTGGATGGGGCGAGGCTCTTTCTCAGTCGCTCGCATCCATTTGTCTGTAAATTTGATGAGAATAATCGCCAGCGGTATGCCAGTTAAATCCGCGTTCGTTGCGGATGGAGCGTCCGCAAACGAAAGGGCGAACGACGCCGATGCGCGCGGCCGCATCTACGTCCTCACCCACGAGTTTTTCCCCCGCCGCGGCGGCATAGCCACGTTTACCGAGGAAATGGCCAGGGCCGCCGCCGCGCTCGGCCACGATGTCGAAGTATGGGCCCAAGGGCGCGACGCCGCGGCGGATATCGCCGCGGACTGGCCGTTCGCCGTGCGTCGTCTGGGGCTGAAGGGCACGCATGGCTGGCGCTGCCGCTGGACCCACGCCCGCCATCTCATGCGCGAACGTCGTCGGCTGCGTCGCAGCCGGGTGTATCTTTGCGAGCCCGGTCCCATGCTGGCCCTCATGCCTTTGCTGGCCTTTCGCGCCTTCCGGCCGCGGCATCTTACTCTGACCTTTCACGGCTCGGAGATACAGCGCTTCCATGCCAGCCCCGCGACGCGATTGCTCACGCGCCGGCTCATTCGCCATGCCGAACGCGTCAGCGTGCTCACCGCCTTCACCGAGGATCTTCTGCTCTCCCGCTTCCCCGAGGCGGCGTCGAAGACTTTTCGCACGCCCGGCGCGCTGCGCGCCGGTTTCGCCGCGGAGGCGCGCCGTCCCGAGGCGTCCACTGACCCGAGGCGGCGGTTGGTTGTCCTGACCGTGGGCCGCCTGCATGCGCGCAAAGGCCAGCTTCAGACTTTGGAGGCCTTGGCCGGTCTGCCGGCGGAACTTCGGGCGCGGGTCGAGTATCGCCTCGTTGGCGTAGCCTCCCGGCCCGGCTACGAGCGGGCCTTGCGCGCCGCAGCCGCCGAGGCAGACTTTCCGGTGCGGTTTCTGGGTGGACTGGACGATGACGCGCTCGCCGAGGCCTATCGCGACGCGGATGTGTTCGCCCTCACCAGTCTCGACCACGGCCACAGCGTCGAGGGCTTCGGCTTGGTGTATCTCGAGGCTTCCGCTCATGGACTGCCCGTCGTAGCCCACCGGGTGGGCGGTGTCCCGGAGGCGGTAGAGGACGGGGTCAACGGTCTGCTCGTCCCGCCGCATCGTCCCGCGGAGCTGACCGCCGCGTTCGCCCGCCTGATCAAGGACGCGGACCTGCGCGCCCGAATGGGCGCGGCCGGCCCCGAATGGGCGCGGCGTCACACTTGGGAGCACTCGGCCCGCCTGCTGTTCGGCCTGCCCGACCAACCCGCGGAGGACGGCGCGTGACTTCCCGGCGCATCCTCATCGTGCAGGATTTCCTGCGCAGCGGCGGCACCGAGCGACAAAGCATCCACCTGGCTCGCGAGTTTCGCGCCCGCGGCCACGTCGCCTCGCTGCTGACTTTTCGTCCCGGCGGCGCGCTCGACGGCTCCCTTGGCGACGTGCCGCGCGTCGCCTTGCAGCCTTTCGACACCGGGCTCAATTGGTTCGCGCCCGGACTCGGCCGCGCGGTTCGTCGCGCCGCGCCGGACGTTGTGCTGCTGATGGGGCGCATGGCCCACGCGCTCGGCGCGGGTTTGCCTTCCGCCATCCCGGCGGCCCGCGTTGTCGCCACGCTGCGCACCGGAAAACCCCTGCCTCGCCGCTACGAATTGGCCCTGCGCCGGTCCGCGCATGTTGTTGCCAACAGCGCCGAGTCCGCCGCGCGTCTGCTTGGTCCCCTCGGTCTGCCGGCGGACCGGGTGTCCGTGATCCACAACGCCCTCGTGTTCCAGCCCGTCTCCGCAGCCGACGCCACGGCGCGCTCCGCCCTGCGCGAGCGCGAGGGATTATCGGACGGCACGCCCGTGATGCTCTGCGTGGGCATGTTTCGCCCCGAAAAAAATCAGCGCGCCCTGATCGAGGCCGCGGCGCGTCTGCCGGCCGGGCGCGATTGGCGGCTGTGGTTTGTCGGCGACGGGCCGGAGCGCGAAGCGTGCGCGGCGCTGTGCCGCCGCCTGGGCGTCGCGGACCGGGTGCGCTTTCTCGGCTTCCAATCCGACCCGCGCCCGCTCTACGCCGCCGCCGATCTCGCCGTGCTGGCGTCGCGCGCCGAGTCCTTGTCCAACTTTCTCATCGAGGCTCAGGCGCACGGTCTGCCCGCGGTCGCCGCCCGGGCCACCGGCGTGGACGAGTGCGTGCGCGAGGGCTTATCGGCCCGGCTGGTTCCGCCCGACGATCCTGCCGCGATGGCCGAGGCTATGCAGGCGTATCTGTGCGATCCCGCCGAGCGTCTGCGCGCCGGCCGTCTGGGGACCGAGCACGCCCGCTCCGCCTTCGCTCCCGCCGCCCGCGCGGACGATTACCTGCGGCTTTTTGAGCGATTGCGCTCCCCGCGTTTTGTCGGCCATACATCGGCCGCTTCCACTTCCGCTTGAACAAGCTTACTCGCACCCTCTCGTTCCGCGCTTCGTGTCGTTTCTCGTCTCCGTGTGATTGCGGCGATCAGGGCGGTGGCACGATCTCCGCTCGGGTTTGAGAGGACTTCGATTTTTCCCGCGATGCCCCGCGTCTATGTCACCGGCCTAGGTCTGATCACGAGCATCGGCAACGATGTCGCCACCGTGGAGGATTCCTTGCGCTTGTTGCGCAACGGCGTCGTTCGCCACGCGCCTTTCGCGGCGGACAACATTCCCGTGAAGGTCGCCGCGCCCGTCCGCGAATTCGACACCAGCTCGCTTCATCCCGAGGACTGGACGATGCCCGCCGGCTATTCCTTTCGGCGCGAGGTGCTGCGCAGCCTCTCCCCGCACGGCCTTTACGCCGCCTGCGCGTTTCAGCAGGCCGTCGCCGACGCCCGCCTCACGCCCGCCGACATCTCCAACGACAACACCGGCCTCTACGCCGCCTCCGCTGGTTCGCCGCGGCTGCTCACCGCCTACGTCAGCCAGATCCAGCGCGAGGGTCCCATGCGCTGCCCGCCGCTGGGCACGGTGGCCAGCATCGCCGGCACCCTGCAGTTCAACCTCGTCGCCCAGTGGAAAATCCGCGGGGCTTCGTGCGGCTTCGCCTCCGCCTGCGCGTCGTCCGCGCACGGCCTCGGCTTTGCCTTCGACGAAATCGCGCTCGGGCGCCAGCGCCGGATGTTTGTTGTCGGCGCGGAGGACGGCAACGCCGAGACCATCCTGCCGTTCGCCACCATGCGGGCGCTCTCCACCAATCCCGACCCAGATACCGCTTCCCGGCCTTTCGACGCCGCGCGCGACGGCTTCGTGGGCGCGGGCGGCGCCGCCGTCCTCGTGCTGGAGAGCGAGGAGGAGGTCGTGCGGCGCGGCGCCCGTCCCTATTGCGAAGTGCTCGGCTGGGGCCAGGCCTCGGACGGGCACACCGTCGCGACCTCGCACCCCGAGGGCCGCGGCCTCGCCGAGGCCATGCGCCGCTGCCTGTCGTTTTCCCGCCTCTCGCCCGCCGACATCGACTACGTCAACGCCCACGCGACCTCCACGCCGGTGGGCGACGCCTCCGAATGCCACGCCCTCAAGGCCGTGCTCGGCCCCGACGCCGCGCGCGTCGAGGTCAGCAGCACGAAGGCGCTCACCGGCCACGGCCTTTCCCTCGCCGGCGCGCTCGAAAGCGCTTTCTGCGCCCTCGCCGTCAGCCGCGGCTTCGTGCCGGGCTCCGCCCATATCTCCAAGCTCGATCCCGTCGCGGAGGGGTTGAACATTCCGCGCGCCAGCCACCCCGCCACGCTGCGCGCGGTGCTCAACAACAGCAGCGGCTTCGGCGGCGCCAACGTGACCGTCGCCTTCGGCCGGGCCTGAGTTTTTTCTTTTTCGCGCATGAACGCCCCCCGTCCCTCCGCCGCGACTCGCCGGGCGTTTGTCACCGGAGCCAGCGGCGGCATCGGTGCCGCCTTCGTCGACGCCCTGCTCGCCGCGGGCTATGAAGTCTGGGGCACGGCACGCGACGCGGCCCGGCTGCCCGCGCGCCCGGGTTTTCACGCGGTGTCCCTCGACCTCGCCGACGGCGCTGGAGCCGAGTGCGCCTTTCTCGCCGCGCAGGCCGACGCGGGGGGGGCGTTCGACGTGCTGGTCAACAACGCCGGCTACGGCGTCTTCGGGCCCGTGGAAACGCAGCCGTTTTCCGTCTGGGCGACGCAGATCGACGCGATGTTCACGCAGACGATCCGGCTCGCTTTGCTCGCCCTGCCCGCGATGCGCGCCAGAGGCCGCGGGGCCATCGTCAACGTCACCTCGCTGGCGGTCGAGTTCCCCATCCCCGGCATGAGCGGCTACAACGCCGCCAAAGCCGGCCTCTCCGCCTGGACGCTCAGCCTCGCCTACGAACTGGAAGGCACCGGCGTGGCCGCGATCGACTTCCGGCCGGGCGACGTTCGCACGCCCTTCAACACCGCCGTGGTGCAAGCGCCTGAGGGGGCGCGCGGAGGCGACCGCTGGGGCCGCGTCTGGCGGCGTTTCGAGGCGATGCACGACGTCGCCCCCGCGCCCGAACGCATCGCCGACGATCTCGTGCGCGCCCTGCGCCGCGGCCGCTCGGGCGTGGTGCGATCCGGCTCGTTTTTCCAGGCCCGCCTCGCCCCATTGCTCGCCCGCCTCGGCTCCGCGCGTCTGAACCACGTGGTGCAGGCCCGCTACTTCGATCTGCGATGAAGCCGCCCGCGCCCGTCGCGCCGCGTCCCGTGGTCGCCTGTCTTTTCACGACTTTTCCCAAGGCGACGGAGACGTTCTTGCAGCGCGAGGTATCCGTCCTCCTCGCCGAGGGACGCGATTTGCGACTCTACTCGATTTGGGGCGGGGGAGGGGAGTTCGAGGGCCGGCCGGTGGTGTTGTTTCCGAAGTGGAAGCTGCTGGAGCTGCTTTGGCTGCTGCCGTGGCACGCGCTGCGCCGCCCGTCCGCCCTCGCCGCGCTGGCGCGCGCCGCGCTGCGCCGCCCGCCGTCCTTGCTCAACCTTGGCGAGAACCTCGTCAGCGTTGCCTTCGCGCTGGTCCATGCCGGCCACTTTCGCCGCCTGAGTCCCTCCCACATCCACGCGGTCTGGGCCGGCGGACCTGCCGCCGCGGCCTGGACGCTCTGGCGGCTCGACGGGCATCCGTTCAGCGCCGCCGGCCACGCCTACGATTTGTATCAGGACGGCGGAGACGGCTGGCTGCGCGGCAAGCTCGCCCCCGCGCTTTTTGTCCGCACTTCCACAGAAATGGGCGCGGCCACTTTGCGCGAAAAAGGCGTCCCGCTCGAAAAGATCCACGTCATCCGGCGCGGTCTCGTCTCTCTTCCTCCGCTCAAGCCGCTGCGCGTCGGGCGTTCGCCGCTTCGGCTTCTTTGCGTGGCGCGTCTCGTGCCGAAAAAGGGATTTGCGCATCAACTCGCCATCTACGCCGCGCTGCGCGCCGCCGGGGTGGACTTCGAGGCGCTCATCGTCGGCGAAGGACCTTTGCACGACGAGATCGCGCGCGAAATCCTCCGTCTAAACCTCGGTGACCGTGTTCGACTGCTCGGCCATCGGCCGCAGAACGAGGTGGCGGAACTACGGGCCTGGGCCGACGTTTTGCTGCACACCGGCGTCGTGGCCGCCGACGGAGATCGCGACGGATTGCCCAACGTCATTCCCGAGGCGATGGCGGCCGGCGTCGTGGTGGTCACCTCTCCCGCGGCCGCCACCACCGAGGCTGTCGCCGACGGCGTGTCCGGCCGGGTGGCCGCGCCCGAGGACGCCGACGCGTGGGTATCCATCCTGCGCGACTTGGCTGCGAACGACGCGCTCTGCGAACATCTGCGCGCCGGGGCGCGCGCTTGGGTCGAGCGCGAGTTCGACGCCCGGCGCAACGCCGGCCGTCTCGGCGCCTTGTTCGACGCCGCTATTTCAGGTAGCCATCCTGCCAACTGATTTTCAGCCGTTACGTCCCCGCATGTCACCGCTCTTCCTCGTTCGCCTCTTCGCCGGCTCCGCCCTGCTTTTCAATCTTGGCGCCTTGCTTGCCGCCGTGGCCCGCACTTGGGACACGTTTGATCCGTCCTACTGGTCCCACTATCTGCAACAAGTGCTGTGCGGCCCGCTCGTGGGCCTTGGATTCTCGCTGCTTGCGTTGTTGGCCGCCCGTCCGCTCGCGCGATGGCTTGGGCGCGTTTGATCTGTCTGCTGGCGCTGCTGGGCGCCACGCTCCGCGCCGCCCCGGGCAATGATCTCGCCGCCGCGGGCGCCCACTACGTCGACCGCGCCACGGCCGACGCCGCGCTCGCGCGCACCTTCACTTTGCAGGGCGTGACGGCCGTCCAGCCGCTCCGGGCCGACGGCGCGGGCTACGACTGGGACTGGCGGGGCCCGCGCGACGATCCCGAATGGGCCTGGTTTTTCAACCGCCACCACTGGTTCCCGGCCCTGCTCGCGGCGTATCAGGAAACCGGCGACACCCGCTACTCCGCCGCGCTCGCGGCCGACCTCGACGACTGGATGGCCACCCATCCTCCGCCGGGACGCATCACGTTCAGCGCCGCCTGGCGTCCGCTCGAGGCCGCGCGCCGGCTCGTGCACAGCTGGCTGCCGGTCGCCCCGGCGCTGGCCGCCCTGCCTGGCGCGCGCCCCGGCATCGCCGCCCGGTTCGACGCGAGTCTCGTCGCCCACGGCGAACACCTGCTGGCCCACCACGCCTTCGGGGGCAACCACCTCATCACCGAGATGCTGGCCCTCACCCGCCTCTCCCTTGCCCGCCCCGATTTGCCGGGCGCCGGTCGCTGGCTCGACTACGGCCTCGATCAGCTGTCGCGCGCCTACGACGAGCAGGTTTATCCCGACGGCGCGCACGTCGAGCTGTCCACCCACTACCAGCGCGTGATCGCGCTCAATTACCAGGCGTTGCTCGTCCAGTTGCGCGCGGCCGGACGCGACGATCTGGTCGCCAAATGGGAACCGCGCGTCGAGCGGCTTTGGCGCTACGTCGCGGCGGTCATGACCCCGTCCGGCGCCAACCCCCAGAACAACGATTCCGACCGGGAAAACTATCGTGGACTCCTTTTGTCCCATTCGCCCGGTCTGCTCGCGCCGGATCGCGCGCCGGGCATCGTGCATCTTCCGTGGGCGGGGCAGACCGTCTGGCGCGGCGGCCCGCCGGAGCGGCCGCACTGGGCGTTTTTCGAGGCCGGCCCGCGCGGCACCGACCACGACCACGCCGATCACCTCCAGTTCAACCTTTCGCTGGGGACAGCCGACTTTTTGGTGGATGCGGGGCGCTACACGTATGCGCCCGGGCCGTGGCGCGACTACTTTGCCGGACCCGCCGGTCATAACGTTTTGCTGCTGGACGGCCGCGGAGCCGATCCGCGTCCGCGGCGGGTGGGTGCTGAGCCTGCGCCAGCCCGTTTTGGCGAAAAGGGGCCGCTGTCCTGGGCCTGGGGCGACGCCACGTTTTCCGATTCCGACGGACGGCGTATAGGCGACTGGCGCCGCGTCGTGATTTACGCGCGCGACGCGGGGTGGGTGGTGGTGGACCGGATCGTGACCTTTAGCGCCCGCGAACTAACCACTCAGTGGCACTGGGCTCCGTCCGTCGAGGCGACGCCTGCGGGCGCCAGATGGACCGCCCGATCCGGGGAAGCCGAGCTTGAGGTGAACGCGCCCAACGAGGGCCGATGGCAGGCGCAGCGCGGACAAGAGACGCCTTCTCCTCGCGGTTGGTTCAGCCCCGTCTTTAACAAGCGCGAGCCGGCCACGCAGACCGACCTGATGCAAAATCTGCGCGGTCCGCGAGTCAACGTGTGGCTGTTCCGGCCGCCAAGCACTGGTGAATCACTGATGGCAGAGACAGTCGCCGCCGGCCGCGTCGTGGTGCGTTGCGCCGGACGGCGGTGGACGCTCGATTTGGAGACGATGTCTTGCGGTCCGGCAAATTGACCTTCCCCGCCTCCCGCCGTCTGCTTTTCTAACTGCGCAAATGTCCGTATCCGAAGCTCCGCAACGCTGGCTCCTGCTGACGTCCTCCACCGGGACGGGCCATAACATGCGCGCGGCTTCCCTCACCCACTGGGCGAAGGCCGAGCTGGGCGAGCGCGTCGACCTGCGCACGCACCACGTGCTCGAGGCCACGCACAAGGTCTATCGTTTCGGCGTCGGGTTGTATAATTTCATCCAGCGCCGAGCGCCGTGGTTTCATCACGTCTATTTTAATTACCTCGAAATCGCCGGCATGCATCGTCACGGGCGTCGCATCTGGGGCCGTGAGCGATTCGCGGCGCTGGTCGCGGACTATCGGCCTGATCGCTTGGTCAGCGTGCACGCGCACACGAATCACGGATTCTTCGAGCTTGCGCGCGAGGCCGCGCAGACCGGCGGTTTCAATGCGCCGGCGTGCGTGACCTACTGCGGCGAGCTTTTCGCGGGCTACGGGTTTTCCCGGCATTGGGCCAATCCCCGCGCGGACGGGTTTGTCGGCGCCTCCGAGGAGGTCTGCGCCGCGGCCCGCGCCGTGGGCACGCCCCCCGAGCGCATCCTGCACGGCGGCTTTTTGCTGCGCGCGCCGTTTTATCAATCCGAAGCCGAACTCGACGTCTCCGCCGATGCGCTGGCGCAAGAACTGGAGCTGCGGCGAGACCGTTTCACCCTTTTGCTGAGCACCGGATTGGCCGGCGCGAACAACCACCCCGAGATCGTTCGCCGGTTGGCCGCCTCCGATGCGACGATGCAGGTCATCGCCCTTTGCGCGCATCGGGAGGACACGCGCGAGGTGCTGGCCCGTTTGGCCGCCGCGGCGCCGCGTTTGACCATTCGCGCGCTTGGTCCCGCCGAACCGGCGCGCATGGCCGCGCTCAAGCGGCTCGCGTCCGCCGTGCTCGCCCGTCCCGGCACCGGAGCGACAAGCGAGGCGATACAGCTCGGCGCGCCTCTCATTCACAACGGCATCGGCGGGATCATGCCGCAGGAGTTGATAACGGTGCAGTATTGCAAGCAGCACGGCTGCTCTCTGGTGGCGCGAACCCCCGAGGAGGTAGTCTCCGCGGCATTACGGCTTAAACGCGAGCCGGGCCTGGCCGAGAACTTGCGCGCCCGGCTCGGCGCGGCTCGTCCCGCCGGTCGTCCTGCCGACATCGTGCGCTGGATAGCCTCGCGTAGAGCAGGGGCCGATTTCGCCTCCTGACAATGTCCGCTGATCTTCTAGCCTCGCTCCATCTCGACGCCGTGTTGCCGGCCTTGGCCCTGCTGGCGCCGCACGACGCGGAACTGCGCGAGGCAGCCTCGGGTCGCGTATCTTTCGGCGTGACGCTCCGGACGCGCGGTTTGGCGTCCCGCCGCAGGCTCGCGTTTTCGCCCGATGGCGCGATCACCACCGCCACGTCCGCCGAGCGCGGCGATCTCCGCCTTTGGTTTCCTGGTCCGGGCCAGCTTGTTCGAACCATGGAAAAACGCGCGTCGCTCGTGGTCCCCACCGGCGGCTGGGGCGGCTTGGGCCAGCTGGGCCGGTTTTCGCGGGCGGGTGCGCGCCTCGATGCGTTGCTGCGCAATCCCTCCGTGTCCCCGCCCTTGTTTGCTTTCGGAAGTCTTGCGGTGGGTCTTGCCGGGGCGGCCGTCTGGTTGCGCCTGCATCCGGATGGCGCGTCGCGTCGCGCCGCGCTGGGAGATGGCTTGGTTGCTTTTTCCTGCCCGGCCTTGCCCGCGCCGCTTTGGATCGATCTTTCCGCGCTGGAAACAGGAGTTGGTCCCGCGCCGCGCGCCCCGATCACGGAACTGTTTTTTAAGAACCTCGATACCCTGATCGCAGAGTTGGAACACCGGCTCGACGCTCTCGCCGCGCTGGGAGGTGGCGAGCTTCGCATACGCGGACATTTGCTGATCGCGGAGCGTCTCGGACTGGTGCTGGCCGAGGTCGGACGTCTGCTCAACCCGCCGGCTTCATCTTCTCGTCATGAGTGAACGTTATCCCAAATCCGCCGCGCTTTTCGCCCGCGCTCGCAAGGTGATTCCCGGCGGTATCTACGGGCATGTGACGCCAGCCGCCACCGTGCCGGGCGCGATGCCGAGTTTCGCGGTCGAGGGCCGGGGCTGCCGTTATCGCGACGCGGACGGGAACGAGTTTATCGATTTCATGTGCGGCTACGGGCCCATGCTTCTTGGCTACCATCATCCCGAGGTCGAAGCCGCCGCGGCAGAGGCGCGCGCGCGCGGCTCGGCCTTCAACCACCCGACCGAGCTCACGGTGGCGCTGGCCGAGGCGCTGGTGGCGCGCATCGATTTCGCGGATTGGGCGGTCTTCGCGAAAAACGGGTCCGACCTTACGACTTGGGCTGTGCAAGTCGCGCGTGAGGCGACCGGGCGGCGCAAGGTGCTCAAGGTGCGCGGCGCCTACCACGGCACCCATGCCTGGTGTTCGCCCGGCCATGGCGGCTTGCTGGCGGAGGATCGCGCCCATGTCGCCGAGTTCGCTTGGAACGACGAGGCCGCGCTCGAGGACCTGTTTCGCCGGCATCGCGACGACGTAGCCGCGGTGATCGTGACGCCGTTTCACCACCCCGCCTATGCCGACAGCGCCGAACCGTCGGCCGGGTTCGTGGCCGCGGTCAATAGGTTGTGCGCCGCGCACGGCGCGTTGCTGGTGCTCGACGACGTGCGTTGCTTTCCGCGTCTCCATCTGGGTGGTTCGCACCTCGCCTACGGTTGGCGTCCCGATCTGGCGGTTTACTGCAAGGCCATCGGCAACGGGCACCCGCTCGCGGCCTGCGTGGGTCGCGCCGGATACCAGGCGACGGCCTCGCGAGTCTTTTTGACCGGCAGCTATTGGCACGATCCTGCTCCGCTGGCCGCGGCCTTGAAGGTGCTCGAAGTCGCCGAGCGAGAAAACGTGCCCGCACGACTCGAACGGACGGGCCGGCGCTTCGTGGAGGGCTTCCTGGCCTTGGGTGAAAAACATGGCGTTCGCCTCCGCGCCAGCGGCCCTGCCGCCATGCCCTATGTGCGCGTGGCCGACGACCCGGGGTTCCAAAAAACCCAGGACCTCTGCGCCGCCGCGGCGCGCGAGGGCGTCTATATTCACCCGCATCACAACTGGTTCCTGGGTCTCGCCCATACAGATGAAGAGATCGATGAGGCGCTTGCCCGGATAGGTCGTGCGCTCCAGATGCAATAGGTCTGCTTGACACTATTTCCAAAAAAAACTGGAAATAGTGCATGTCGTCCGGCGAGCAACTTGAACGCGAGACCGCCGCCTTTTGGGTGGAGGTGGCGGACGCGCTTGGTTTTTCGCGTTCCGTCGGGGAGATTTACGGCCTGCTTTTTGTGACCGACGCCCCGCTGAATGCCGACGACATCGTGGAAAAGCTCGGCATCAGCCGCAGCGGGGTGGGGCAGACGTTGAAAACCCTGGCCGACATCGGCGCCATCCGACCCGCCGCAGGGCTGGCCAGCCGAAAGGACCACTACGAATTGCAGACCGATCTCGGGGTCTTGGTGAGGCTGTTCCTCAACAGCCGCGTGCTGCCCAGGCTCGACGAATTGGGTCGCAGACGTGCCGCGCTGCGGGAGGCGTCCCAGAAAGCAGGGCCGGCGCATTTGGCCGCGCGTTTTGAGAAGCTGGAGCGCTGGCGGGGCAAGACCAAGCCGCTGGTGGCTATTTTACGCTCCCTCGCCTCCAACTGATTTTTCTCCATGATCTACCTTCTCGGCGGTTCCGGCTATGTCGGCCAAGCTTACCAAGTGTTGCTGGCGCAAAAGGGCGTTGTCTTCAAAAGCATCGCGCGCCGCGATCTCGATTACTCCGATCCTGCCAAGCTCTTGGCCGCGCTACGCGCCGACAAGGTGTCGTTTCTGATCAACGCCGCGGGTTATACCGGCAAACCCAACGTGGACGCGTGCGAGTTGCATAAGGACGACTGCCTGTTCGGCAACGCGGTGCTGCCGGGTCGCATCGCCGAGGCCTGCGTGGCCGCCGGCGTGCCCTGGGGCCATGTGTCCTCCGGCTGCATCTTCACCGGCTCCCGCTCCGACGGTTCCGGGTTCACCGAGGCCGACGCGCCCAACTTCACCTTTCGGCAGAACAACTGCTCCTTCTACTCCGGCACCAAGGCGCTGGGCGAGGAAGTGCTCGCCGGTTTGCCCGCGGTGTATGTCTGGCGTCTGCGCATACCCTTCGACCACCGCGATGGTCCGCGCAACTACCTGACCAAGCTCATGCGCTACGACCGCCTGCTCGAGGCGGCCAATTCCATCTCCCAGCTTCAGGAGTTCGTCGCTTCCACCTTTGCCTGCTGGGAAAAACGCGTGCCCTTCGGCACCTATAACGTGACCAACCCCGGCCACGTCACCACCCGCGAGGTCGTGGACCTCATCCTGGAAAGCGGCGTCTGTCCAAAGCAGTATTCATTTTTTGAAGACGAGACCGACTTCATGGCCAAGGCCGCCAAGACCCCCCGCAGCAACTGCGTGATGTCATCGGCCAAGCTTGCCTCCGTCGGCATCGCTCTCACTCCGGTGCGCGAGGCGGTCCGCGCCTCGCTCAAGAATTGGCAGAAGGAGACCGCCCGATGAAAATTCTCGTCACCGGCGGCGCCGGTTTCATTGGCTCCAACCTCGTCCGCGCGCTCATTCGCGAGCACGGCCACGAGGTGCTCAACGTCGACGCGCTTACCTACGCCGGCAATCTCGCTTCGCTCACCGATCTCGCCAAAGACCCCCGCCATCGTTTCGTTCGCGCCGACATCTGCGACGCCGACGCGATGCAAAAGCTCTTCGCCGACTTCGCGCCCGACTGGGTCATGCACCTCGCGGCCGAGAGCCATGTCGATCGCTCCATCGATGGCCCGGGCGCCTTCATCCAGACCAATGTGGTCGGCACCTTTACGCTCCTCCAGGCCGCGCGCGCCCACTTCGAAAAACTCTCCGATCCGGCCCGCGAACGCTTCCGCTTCCTTCACGTCTCCACCGACGAGGTCTACGGCAGCTTGAGTGACACCGACCCGGCCTTTTCCGAAACTACGCCCTACCAGCCGAACAGCCCCTACTCCGCATCCAAGGCGGGCAGCG
>JAIXVY010000279.1 GCA_027482505.1 Opitutaceae bacterium
GCTGGCACCTCGCGCCCGCCTACGACATCGCCTACGCCTACAACCCCGCCGGCCAATGGACCGCGCGCCACCAGATGACGCTCGCGGGAAAGACCGACGCCTTCACGCCCGAGGACCTGCTCGCCTGCGCCCGCGCCGCCGGCCTCAAGACCCGCCGCGCCAAAGAGGTGATCGCGCAAGTCGCCGCCGCCCTCCGCCGCTGGCCCGACTTCGCCGCCCCCGCCGGCGTCCCCGCCGACTGGACCCGCCGCGTCGCCGCCACCCACCGCCTCGCCCTCGCGCCGGCCTAAGGCCCGCCCATTTTCCCGGACACATTGCCCCGGCGAGATCGTGGCGGAGAATGCCGCGCGGTAGTGGATGCTCGACATCAGCGAACGCCAGAAATTCGATCAAAACGCCGCGCTGAATTTCAAGGCAACCCCCACCCCCGCGTGGGTCTGGCTGTCCGCCGGCTTCGCCGCTTGGCTCGCACTCCGTCGCTGGCGCCAGCGGCGCCGAGCCGCAGGCCTCGAAGCAGGTCGCAGCTCCCTAGCCACTTCTTCACGGGCCGTCCTTCGACGGTTATTTCGCCTCTGCGGTCAGCGCCTTCGTCTGCAACCACCCCGACTCAAACTATTTTGCCGTGGCCAAGATTGGCCGCGACCAGATCGACGACTGCGGCCAATCCGTCGCAGATACGGGAAAATTGGCGCGGGCCTTACCTAGACTAAAATCCAGCTTAAGCCCGATCCTAAGAGATATGAGTTAAGCGATAGCGTCCCAAAATCCCGTTCATGCACGAGCAGCACGCGGTGGCCGTTCCGGCGCATCTGCACCGCTAGCTCAACTTTTCGGCCGTAACAGGTGAAGGCCCAACACGGGTTCCCGTCATCGCCAATAATCAGATAATCCAAATCATCCCGCATAGCGTCGACAAAGCGACCACCCCGGCTCTCCACCTGCTCCGCAAACAAACGGCGGGGCCCCTTGCTCGATATACCGGTAAAGCAAAACGTCCGATTCGGCAGCTCGATCTCCGGGTCGACAGCACACACCCCCTTGATCGTTAGTTCCGTCGGCAAAAGCGGAGGCAACGCGTCCTGGAGCACTGCATTGCCAGTAAACTCCGAAAAGAAATGCAACATCAGCCGATGTTCCGCCTCATCAATTTGCTGATCGGAAAGCACCTTCATCACAACCGACTCAACCTCGGTCAGCGGCCACACACCTCGGAGATCGCCATGGCGCTCAAGCCAGGTCGCGAGCCCGACAAGCTCGGCCTTGTTGATCGTCATGTCTGCAACCAACCCATGGAGGATGCCATGCAATTCCTGAACAGCGTGCGTCGCCCAGTCGTAATACTGGCTGGTGGACTTCGCCCTCTGACACAGCGCACACAGCTCCACGATTTCCTCCGGATCAAGAACACCGTCTGCCATTGCATCTTTCAGCGTATTTAAAAGCTCGCGAAACGAAACATCCCGATCCGCCAGCCGTTCGTGGTCTGTTATCCAGTCCCGTAGCTCACGGTGCTCGCGGGGATTGATCGCATGATCCATCCCCACGCCCTCCAAAAACCCCTCTAAAACGTGAAGCGCGGTGTCTCGGCGCTGACGGCCTGTTAGATGAATATATTTATGCAGTTCATCGCCATTAGCCATGAAATCTCCGTAGATTATCACTAGCAGACCGGGAAGCGAAAACCTTCGGTCAGCTACATTTGGAAGAACTGAATTCTCGATTGATTTCGCCTAGCCGCAGCCTACCAGGGATTTCATGCCATCCTCCCCACAGGAGATTCGAAAGGCTGCTGCCAACGCCGTCGGCAATTTAGTGCGACAACAAGGAGACATCGTTCCCTGGTCAGCAATCTCCGCCGGGTTTCACTTTAACGGCGAAAAAATCCTCTTCGCGAATAAGGCTCGCGGCATATTCAAGCCGGCACAATTGACCGACAGCGCAGCGCTCAGTATCCGAACCTCGCGACCAAGAATAGGACGTCACACCACTTGGAACTACAACGATGAGCTAATCGAAGACGGATGGCTGCGTTACTGTTTTCAGGGAGATGACCCCAACAATGCGGACAACCGGCTCCTCCAGCAGGCGTGGCAACATCAGCTCCCCATAATCTATTTCTTCGGACTCGCGGAGGCGGTCTACCAAGTGTTCCACCCTGTGTTCGTAACAAAATACGATCCGAAAAAGCTGGAAGCATTTATGGCATGGAAGCCACTAGCAGAATTTCCTGCCAACGACCATCTAGTGCTTAACGACCCGAGCCCAGCCTTAGGTTTACGCACAGCGACCAATCGTCTTCATCAGGCCCGGTTTCGTGCCAATGTTTTTGCCGCTTACGATTTTCGCTGCGCGCTCTCTAGCCTTCAAATCGGCAGTCTGCTCCAGCCGGTTAAGATTCTTAATCAGCGCGATGTCTACGGCGTCCCGGAGATCAATAACGCGATCTGCATGTCGGTCCTTCACAAAGCGGCATTCGACGCGAATCTAATAGGCATAGATCATCGCGGGGCAATCACGGTCAGCCCACTCATCAACGAGCCTCGTCATGCTACTTTGGCCGAGCAACTCGGAAGGCTGAACGGTGAGACCATTGCTTTGCCGAAGGCTAAGGCATTTCGACCGAGCCCTGATATTTTGGCTGCGCGCTTCAAATTGTTCAAAGCCGCCCAAGATTAATCCGCGTTAGGGCGCGCAGCGGGTAAAACTCCGCAAGCGGGACGATATGATACTCATAGTCCGTCGTCTGATAGTCGGCGTTTCGATATTCTCGGCGGATGTCCGACCGAGAACCTATCTTAAAAAAGTTCGGCCAGAACGTCCGACGTAAGCGCGAAGCTTATCGTATCTCGCAAGAGGGCCTCGCCGAGATGGCAGAGCTCGACCGCACCTACGTGGGCGGCATCGAGCGCGGCGAGCGAAACCCGACCATTATCAGCGCAGTTCGTATCGCGAAAGCGCTTCGCGTCCGCGTCGCCGACCTCTGCGAGGAGATCGATTGATGCCCGCCGACCTTCCCGCGGCGCCACACGCCATCGCGTCCCATCGCGCGCCCCGCTTCATTGACCTGTTTTGCGGCATCGGCGGCTTCCGCATCGCGTTCGAGCGGGCCGGCGCCCGCTGCCTCTTCTCCAGTGACTGGGACAAATATTCGCAAAAAACCTACGCCGCCAATTTCGACGAAACTCCGATCGGCGACATCAACGCCGTGCCGGTGGAACAGATTCCCGCGCATGACATCCTTTGCGGCGGCTTTCCCTGCCAGCCCTTCAGCATCGCCGGCGTTTCCAAGAAAAATAGCCTAGGCCGCAAACACGGCTTCGACGACGAACGTCAGGGAAACCTGTTCTTCGCCATTCGCGATATCCTGCGACAACATCGCCCGGCTGCGTTCGTGTTGGAAAACGTCAAGAACCTGAAGAGCCACGACAAGGGCCGCACCTTCCGCGTAATCTACGATACGCTCGCACACGAGCTCGGCTACCAAGTCCACTACAAGATCATAGACGCCCAAGGCGTCGTTCCCCAGCACCGCGAACGCATATTCCTCATCGGATTTCGCGAGCCACGCTACTTCGAGTTCCCCGAGTTTCCCGCCGAGGGCGAAGGTCCCCGTCTTGGCTCGATCCTCGAGAAGGATGTTCCGGCGAAATACACGCTCACGCCGAAGCTCTGGGCCTACCTCCAAGATTACGCGAAGAAGCATCAGGCAGCCGGCAACGGCTTCGGCTTCGGTCTCGTCACCGCCCAAAGCACCACCCGCACGCTCAGCGCTCGTTACTACAAGGACGGGTCCGAGATCCTGGTTTCCCAAGGGGCGGGGAAAAACCCGCGCCGCCTGACGCCTCGCGAATGCGCGCGGCTGATGGGGTATCCCGACGATTTCAAAATCACCGTCTCGGACACGCAGGCTTATCGCCAGTTTGGCAATTCCGTGGTCGTCCCGGTCGTGGAACGCCTCGCCCACGCCGTGATCGCGTCGTTGCGCGCCCCGCTGGGCCAAGCACCCGCCCTTGTGCTGGAGGAGCCGCAGACGCCTTTCGTCGCAACGCGCAAGCGCACGGCCGCCCGCCGCAGGAAAGCCTGACCACATCGAACCATGTCCGTCGAATCCGCCATCTCCGACGCGCTTTCAGCCGGACACGCACTGTGCAAATTTATTACTCGAAATGACGTCGGCGCGACCGGAGCGCATCAATGCGGGTTCCACCTGCCAAAGCCGGCGTGGACGCTTTTCACTCCCTTTGCCCCGATCAAAGGTCGCAACGACAAATCGAGGGTCCACATTCAATGGCCGCACGGCTTCACCACGGATTCGGTAGTCACTTGGTATGGCACCGGCACTAGGAGCGAATACCGGCTCACTTGCTTCGGCCGCGCCTTCCCGTGGATGGATGAGCGCTACGTGGGCAG
Source organism: Opitutaceae bacterium (assembly GCA_027482505.1). Lineage (GTDB taxonomy): Bacteria > Verrucomicrobiota > Verrucomicrobiia > Opitutales > Opitutaceae > IMCC26134_A. The sequence continues at coordinate 4,411 of JAIXVY010000279.1, forward strand.
CATGCTCGTGCTGGTTCCTCTTTCTCTCACCCGCTTCAAGGCCCACGTCTTGGAAACCGACGCCGACATCGAACTGCTAAAAACGGCGCTAGGCATAGAAACCCTTGGATGCTGGAGCATCTTCACGTGCTCATCCGCGCCCGAAGACGAGAACGGTTGTCTGGATCGCGTGATCGAAAAGACCGTCACGCCGCTGGATGATTTTCCCGACGGAAAATGGATGGCCGCGCGTGCTCGCGACGCCGTCATGCACTGCGCCAAATCTGCCGCGCTTACGTCGGCCGACGACAAATTACTCAAGTGGGTGTCCGCCGAGTATCGGCTTTTTCAGAAGCTGGAAACCAAGCTAGCTCTTCCCGCGATCCGCCGACCCTTCGTCAACGTAGATACGTTCATGGATGTAGCCGCGTCGGTCATGAACCGACGAAAGTCGCGCGCCGGACATAGCTTTGAAAACCATGTGGAAGAAATCCTGCGCACGGACGGGGTTCAGTTCGATCGGCAGCCGAGGATCGATGGCAACGTAAAGCCGGACCTGCTCATTCCGGGAAAGTCGGCTTACGAGGATCCGACCTTCCCCGTATCGCGACTCGTCGTCGCCGGCTTGAAAACAACCTGTAAGGATCGCTGGCGCCAGATCCTCAACGAGAGCCGGCGTATCCCGGAAAAGCATCTCGTCACGCTCCAAGAGGGCATCTCATCCAATCAGCTCCTCGAAATGCGAGAGGCAAACGTGACGCTGGTGGTGCCGAAGCCCTTTCACAAAGGCTACGATCTGCGCACAGGCATTCGCTTGCTGAGCGTGGATGATTTTCTGGCGAAGCTACACCGGCTTCAAGAGCCGGGCGCGAGTTAGAATCGACGTGCGAGGCCCAGCTTTTGCGACGCCATCGGCTTCGAATAGTCTTCGTCTTATGACCGATATCTTCACCCCGGCCCGACGCTCCGCGCTCATGGCCAAGGTGAAGGGCTCGGGAAACGCCTCGACCGAACTGCGGCTCGTCGCCGTCTTTCGCGCCCTCGTTGACGCCTCACGCCGCCCGCGCCGCCAGACTGCGCACCGTCAGCACCTCGTCGCTGCGCAGGGGCTCCAAGTGCGACTCCGGCACGGTCAGCACCGCCACGGTGTCGCCCACCGCGCTAAAAACTTCCACGGAATAACCCGGCTCGTCCAGCGGCGTCGGCGCGGGGTGCCACTCCACCACCGTCGCGACGTCCCCGCGACGCATGCCTTCGGCCGGCATGTCCACGGCCAAGGCGACTCGACTGAAAAGCGGGTGTTTCACGAATGATCTGGATATAGCGTCACGAACTTCGGCGTGCCAGCCGGTTTTTCAACCATCCACACCGAGCAAACCCGCAACCTGCGCCCATTTGGTCCCACCAATTCGCCGCGGATGATGAACTTGTCCCCATAGGGCGTGGCGCCGGCGAATTCAGCCGACAGAGGAAGCAATCGAGCGCGTATATCCGCCTCCAAACGCGCGGGGTTACTCCGTTCGTATCCCGCAAGACGAAGGAAACCAGCTTTGTCGTGATCCTCCCTGGGCCGAAGCAGGTAGTCCACCAGTTTGGCCCGGGCGATAAGAGAGTCGGGGGGCAGGATCATGTGGTGCTCTCATTTTCAGATAGGACTGGATCGCTTACGCGCGAGATTGGAATCTGACACCAAGTGGAGTCTCCTCCGACACGCCCCCAACGTCATGACCGACATCCTCACTCAGGCCCAACGCTCGGCGCTCATGGCCAAGGTGAAGGGCTCGGGCAACGCCTCCACCGAACTGCGGCTCGTCGCCGTCTTTCGCGCGCTCGGCGTCACCGGCTGGCGGCGCAAGGCCGCCGTCCTCGGCAAACCCGATTTCGTTTTCCCCAAGCTCCGCCTCGCCGTCTTCGTCGACGGCTGCTTTTGGCACGGCTGCCCGCTCCACGCCACCCAGCCCAAGCAGAACGCGAAATTCTGGAGAGAAAAGATCGCCCGCAACCAGGCCCGCGATCGCCTCGTCACCCGCCGACTTCGCGCCCGCGGCTGGCGCGTATTGCGACTCTGGGAGCACGAACTGACCAAACGCCATGAGGGCCGCCTCCTCGGGCGTTTGCGTCGGCTCGGGCTGCTCGACGGCGACTCTGGGACGGAGCGCGGCAGCGCGGAGATGGTCGCGCCGTCCACGGCGCGGCCCCGGAAGCCGCGCAGCGGCTAAAGGGGTGAGCACCGCCGGGTGCCCCTCGGGCGGCGCTGCTCACAACACGAACTCACCCGTAAATACGAGCGCCGCTTGCTCGCTAGACTGCGTCGGACTGGCCTGCTTCCGGCAGTTTCAAATTGACTGTTTTAACCATACGTTCGTATGGTATAACCATACAATGAGCTTGCTGACCCTTCTCTTCCCCCAAGTGCGCGCCGAGGTGCTGCGGCTGCTTTTCGCGGACGACTCGCGGCAACTGCACCTGCGCGAGCTCGTGCGCCAAAGCGGCCTGACCTTGGGCACCCTTCAAACCGAAATAGACAAACTCCTCGCCGCCGGGCTCATCCTCGACCGGCGCGACGGGAACCGCCGCTATTTCCGGGCGAACGCCTCGCACCCCCTTTTCGGCGATTTGCGCGGCCTCGTCCTCAAAACCTCGGGTCTGCGCGAGGTGCTGGCCGAAGCCTTGGACGGACTCGATGCCATTCACTTCGCCTTGGTGTTCGGCTCCGTGGCGGCCGGCACCGCCAAGGCCGACAGCGACGTGGACCTGCTTGTCGTCGGCGAGCTCGGCCTTCGCGCCTTGGCACCGCGCCTACGTCCCGCCGCGGAACGGCTCGGACGGGAAATCAATCCGGTTGTCATGAGCCCGGCCGATTTCGTTCGCGAACGGTCAACCAAGCCGCTGCTGGTGGATCTGCTCGCAAAGGAAAAACTCTTCATCAAGGGAAACGAACGTGAGCTTGAACGACTGGCATAAGGCCGGGTGGTTGCGGCCCCACCAAACCTCGAAGCGACAAATCAGGGATCTCTTCGCCATCGTCGATCGCGACCTCGAGGATGCCGCGCGCGGGCTTTCGCCCGACTGGCAGTTCGGCATCGCCTACAACGCCGTGCTCAAACTCTGCACCATCCTCGTTTACGCCGAGGGTTGGCGTCCGGAGAAAAACCTCGCGCACTACCGCACGCTCCAAGCGCTGCCATTGATTCTTGGAGAATCGCGCCGCGACGACGCCGACTACCTCGACGTCTGCCGCTCCAAACGAAACACCGCCGAATACGATTCACCCGGCCAAGTGACCGCGGCGGAAGCCAAGGAACTCGCCGTATTCGCCCGAGAACTGCGCGCGGATGTCGTCGCTTGGATGGAGAAAAACCACCCCGGCCTCTCGCCTTGGCAGTAGAACGCCCTCGACCAAGCATCCTCACCATGCCCTCGCCCTCCCTCACCGACGCCCAGCTCAACGCCATCGCCGACGCCCTGCGCTCCGGGCAGAAGATCGAGGCGATCAAACTCCACCGCGAGGCCACCGGCCTCGGGCTCAAGGAGGCCAAGGACGCCATCGAGGCCATCGAGGCCGACTTGCGCGCCAAGTTTCCCGAGCAGTTCCCCGCCAAGCCCGCCGGCAAGGGCGGCTGCCTCGGCCTCGTCGTCTTCGGCGCCATCGCCCTCGCCGGCCTCGGTTGCTGGTTAACCGCGGCCTGATGCGCGGCGCGGCGCGCCCGGAGAATCTCCCATGCAAGCCGACCCCGACGCCGCCTGCGACGCCTGCGGCGTGCACGGAGCCTTCCGCTTCGAGGGCGAGACGCTCTGCGGCGATTGCTACGCCGGCCGCGGCTCCTGCTGCTCGGCCGAATTCAGCGGACGCGGCCCGGAGCGCGCGCCGGCCCGCCGCGAGGGCGAACCGCGCATGGATTGCCCGGCGCACCCTGGCCCGCGGGGGTTGAAGAACACATCCTAATCCGGGAGCGGTCCGAAGCCGGGCTTATTTCTCCGCGCCGTTCGAGCCCCGCGCTGGCAATCGGCGTCGTTCGGCGCTATTCTTCAAACCGAACCGGAAACGATGTCGCCCCGCGACGCCGTCCCATTCGGGGAAGGAGAAAGGTCAAAGTCATGCACACCCTGATGTTATTCACGTCGACGACGGAAACCCCGAGGGATCCCGCCGCGTTGCACGAGCTCATCGCCGCCCGCGCCCAGGAAATATGGTCCCGACTCGGCCGGCCCGACGGACAGGATCTGGAAATCTGGCTCGAGGCGGAGGCCGAGATCCAGGCGACGCTGCACCACACCCTCCGCCACCCGCGCCTGCCGCCCACTTCCTGAGCGGCCGTCTCAAACCCTGAACCCATACCCGTCATGCTCTCCAAATTCGCCATCGATTACGTGGCGCTGCCCCGGCACCACTCGCGCGTCCTCACCCAGCACCTCGACGACCCCGTCGCGCTGGAGGAATTTCTCATGCACCTACTCGCCTCGGGGGCGCGGATCAGGGAGATCCGCCACGAAGGCTCCCCGTTCGCCGGGTCGCAGTTCGACCGCCTGCTGAAAGTCGCGGCCGAGCGCATCGCCTCCGGCCTGCTGCGCGAATCGCTCCACGTGGACGCCATCGCCGTGCGCGACCGCTTCGGCCTGGCCGCCTAACCCCGCCGCCGCTTGCGCGCGAGCGCCCCCGCCCGCTCCGCCGACCTATACGCCCCGCCCCCGACCCTGCCCGCCGGCCGCCTCTTCGCGATCCGCCGCCGATCCCATTGTCAATCAATGATTGACTACGGGATGGGGCGGTCTGCGTCTCGGCGGCCGTAAGAGACAGGTTGCCAGGGCAGGCCGCGCGGCAGGCTCCGGCGGGGCGGCGGCCTCGCGCGGAGACCTCACACCGAGGCCAGCACGCGCAGCATCTCGGCGTGGATGCGGCCGTTGCTCGCCACGTAGCGGCCGCGGTCGAGGCGCTGCGGAAACTCGCCTCCGGCGTAGTCCGTGACCACGCCGCCCGCCTCGCGCGCCACCAGCATGCCCGCCATCGCGTCGTAGGGTTTCAGGTCCTTTTCCCAGTATCCGTCGAGCCGGCCCGCGCCCACGTAGCAAAAATCCAGCGCGGCGCTGCCCAGCCGGCGCTCGCCGCGGATTTTCACGAGAAAAGCCGACCACTCGCGCAGGTTGTTGTCGGGGTTGCTGTGCTTGTCGTAGGGGAAGCCGCTGACGATCACCGCATCGATGAGCTCGGCCGTCCCGGTGACGCGCAGCGGGCGTCCGTCGAGCGTGGCCCCGCCGCCGCGCACGGCGGCGAAGAGCTCGCGGCGCGTGGGGTCGTAGACGA
>JAIXVY010000469.1 GCA_027482505.1 Opitutaceae bacterium
ATCTGCGAACGACCATCGGCGCAAAAAACGATGAGACCGGTGGGCTTGTGGATGATGCGCACCGCCGGGTCGGTGGTGTTCACGCCCTGGCCGCCGGGGCCGCTGGCGCGTTGCACGGTGATCTCGAGGTCCTGCGGGTCGATCTGCACGTCGACCTCCTCGGCCTCGGGCAGCACGGCGACGGTGACGGTGGAGGTGTGGATGCGGCCGTTGGCCTCGGTGCTCGGGATGCGCTGCACGCGGTGCACACCGCTCTCGAACTTGAGCTGCTTGTAGACGTCCTGCCCGCGCACGAGGAAGCTGACCTCGCGAAAGCCGCCGCGCTCGGAGACGGAGCTGCCCATGGGCTCGATGGTCCAGCGGCGCGTGTCGCAGTAGCGTTGATACATGCGGGCGAGCGTGGCGGCGAAGAGCGCGGCCTCCTCGCCGCCGGTGCCGGCGCGGATCTCGACGACCGTGTTGCGCGAGTCGGTGGGCTCGGGCGGGATCATCTGGCGAAGCACGGCGGCGTGCAGCTCCTCGGCGCGTTTTTCCAGGCCGGGCAGCTCGGCGTCGGCGAGCTCGCGCAGCTCGGCATCCCCGCCGGAGTCGCGCAGAAGGGCCTTCATCTCGGCGATGTCGGCGTGGGCCTTTTGCAACGCGGCGTGGTCGGCGAGAAGGGCTCCAAGGCGCTGGTGCTCGCGGGTGACCTCGGCGGCGGCGCGTGCGTTGGTGTAGAACGAGGGCGAACGCATCTGCGCGTCGAGCTCGTCGAGCCGGCGGCGGAACGGGGTGATGTCGGGGAGAGTGACCATGAATGGGAGGGATGAGGGCGAAGACCTGAAACCTGAGGGAAAACGCCAAGGAAAGGCGCGGGAGGGCTGCCTGCGGGATTGCGCGCCGGGCGGCATGCGGCTTGCGTAGTCGGCACGCGCCGCCACGCGCGGGGAAGGGTTTCCCCGCTAACGGTGCTGATCCGCCATGGCCACGACTCTCTTCACGCAGAACATCATCGCTTGCATCTGGGACTTCGACAAGACGCTTATCCCGGAATACATGCAGTCGCCGCTTTTCCGCCGCTACGGCGTGGACGAGGCGACCTTCTGGAACGAGACCAACAACCTCGTCGGCCACTACAAGAAGCGCGGCTACCACCTCTCGCCCGAGATAGCCTACCTCAACCACCTGCTCACCTACGTGCTGGCGGGCAAGATGCCCAAGCTGAGCAACAAGATCCTGCGCGAGTGCGGCGCGGAGATTAAGTTCTATCCCGGCCTGCCCGACTTCTTCCGCGTGGCCCAGGGCTACGTGACCGAAAAGGAGGCCTACCGGAAACACGACATCCGGCTAGAACACTACATCGTGAGCACGGGCCTGGCCGAGATGGTGCGGGGCAGCGCCATCGCGCCCTTCGTGGACAACATCTGGGGCTGCGAATTCGTGGAAAACCCGCTCCAGCCCGGCTTCCTCCAGCAGCCAGACTTCGGCCTGGATGCCGAGGCGCTGATCGCACAGATCGGCCTGGTCATCGACAACACGACCAAGACCCGCGCCCTCTTCGAGATCAACAAGGGCACGAACAAGAACCCCGCGATCGACGTGAACGCCAGCGTGGCCCCCGAGGACCGCCGCGTGCCCTTCCAGAACATGATCTACATCGCCGACGGCCCGAGCGACGTGCCGAGCTTCTCGGTAACGAAGAAGGGCGGCGGCAAGGCCTACGGCGTCTACAACCCGGCGCGGGCGGACGAGTTCGCCCAAAACGACCGCCTGCGCGCCGCGGGCCGCATCGACCACTACGGCCCGGCCGACTACCGCGCCGACAGCAGCACCGCGCAATGGCTGCGCCTGCACATCCACAGTATTTGCGACCGCATCGTGGCCGACCGCGAGAGCGCCGTCGCCGCCCGCGCCGCCAAGCCGCCCCGCCATTTGAATCTCACGCCCGAGGAGGAGGCCGCCGCCCGCGCCGCCGCCGAGGCCGCCAAGGCGCCGAAGCAGCAGAGCTTTTTGTGAGGCAGCACTGAAGACGAGGCACAGCGAAACTTGAACCGCAGATAACGCAGATATGCGCAGATTAAAGACTCCGGAATCTGCGTTTATCTGCGAAATCTGCGGTTACGCCGGGCTTTAGGGTCTGGGCTTAGGCTTGCGAGTGCGACCAAATGTAATACATCGTATTACGTCATGGTCAAAACCATCTCCAAAATCGGCAATTCCCAAGGCGTGATCTTCGATAGCGCCTTGATGGAGCTGGCGCGCCTCAAAGTGGGCGACGCGGTAGACGTGGTCGTGCACGACAGCGGGGCGATCACGCTGACGCCGATGCGTCCCGTGATCACACCTGAGTTCGCGGCAGAAACGGCCGAGAAAGTCATCCGCGACTACGACGAGGTTTTCCGTCGCCTCTCGTGAGCAAGTCTTTCGCCCATCTCACGGTGGCGGCCGTCGAGGCCATCCACGCTGCGGCGCTGCGCGCGCATGGCGGCGGCCTGGGCCTGCGCGACCGCGGCATGCTGGAGTCGGCGGTCGCGGCGCCCCAAGCGACGGCGTTTGGCGAACCGGTCTTCACCGACCCGGTGGAAATCGCGGCGGCCTATCTGTTCTACCTCTGCCGCAACCATCCCTTCGTGGACGGCAACAAGCGCGTCGCGCTCGGCGCCTGTCTCGTGTTTTTGCGTTGTAACGGCGTGGGGGATACGCCGCCGCGCGGGGCGGCGGAGATCGATGCCTGGGAGGCGCTGGTGCTCGACGTTGCGGCTTCGCGGCTGGATCGCGGCGCGACGACGGCACGGCTGCGTGCGCTGCTTGGGAAGGTCTGAAAACAAAAAGAGCGCGTCGGGTGACGACGCGCTCCAAATGAAAAAACGCGCTCAGACGCTCAGCTCTCGGCGCGCCTTTGGGCGTCGGCCTCGATGAGGGCCTTCACGCGGTCGAGCTCGGCCTTCACCGCCGCCTTCACGGCGGGGAGCTCGGCGGCGCTCTTCACCGGGGCCTTGGCGAAGACGTAGAACTTCATCTTCGGCTCCGTGCCCGAGCCGCGCGCGGCGAAGGTGTAGCCGTTGGCCAGCGTCACGAGGTAGAGGTCCTGCTTCGGCACGAGCTCGCCGTCGCTGTCGCGGATGTCCTGACGGCCGAAGTCCTCGAACTTGGTCACGCCGACGTCGCCGAAGGCCTTGGGGGAATCGGAGCGGTAGGTGTCGAGGATGCGCTTGATCTTCGCCGCGCCGCTCGCGCCCTCGTAGTAGAGATTGATCACGCCTTCGAGGTAGTAGCCGGTGCGGAGGTAAATCTCGTCGAGATACTCGGGGACGGTGAGGCCGCGGCTCTTCACGTGGGCGCAGACCTCGGCGAGCATGAGGCAGGCGGAGTTGCCGTCCTTGTCGCGCACGAGGTCGTTGGCGAGGTAGCCGTAGCTCTCCTCGGTGCCGAAGAGGTAGAAGGTGGAGAACTCCTGGAGGAGCTTGGCGCGGCTGGCGAAGGGCGTGGCGTTGTAGTCGAGGGCGACGCCGTGCTTGGCGAGGTAGCCGGCCTTGAGCTGCTCCTCGTAGCCGCGGATCTTGGCGGCGATCCACTTGAAGCCGGTGAGGGTGTTGACGAACTTCACGCCGTGCGAGCGGGCGATCTCGTCCTGCAGCGCGGTGGTGACGAAGGTCTTCACCAGCGCGGCGCGATCGGTGCCGGCCTTGGGGATGATGCCGAGCTCCTTGTAGCGGGAAATCCGATACTCGGTCATGAGCGCGCCGATCTGGTTGCCGGTGAGGAGGTGCATCCGGCCGTCCTTGCCGCGGACGGCGGCGCCCATGCGGTCGCAGTCGGGGTCGGTGGCCATGACGAGGTCGAGGCCCTTCTCGTCGGCGAGCTTGATGGCGAGCGAGAGCGCCTCGGCGTTCTCGGGGTTGGGCGACTTGACGGTGGGGAAGCGCGGATCATGCACCGCCTGGTCGGGCTCCTCATGGAGCTCGACGCCCGTCTCGCGAAGCAGCGGGATCGACATGATGTTGCCCACGCCGTGGATGGAGGTGAAGGCGACCTTGAGCTTGGCGGCCTTGAAGACGGAGGGATCGACGACCGCGGTGGCCGCGGCCTTGCGGTAGGCGGCGTCGGCGGACTCGCCGAGCGTGACGACGCGCGAAAGATCTTTGGTGAAGTAGGCCTGAAGCTCGCCGAGGGCGACCTTGTTCACCTCGGAAACGATGCCCTTGTCGTGCGGGGCGACGACTTGCGCGCCGTCGTCGAAGTAGGCCTTAAAACCGTTGTCGTGGGGCGGGTTGTGGCTGGCGGTGATGACCACGCCGCAGTTCGCGCCGAGGTGGCGCACGGTGAAGCTGAGCTGGGGCGTGGAGCGCGGGCCGTCGAAGATGTAGGCTTGGCCGCCGAGGCGGGACCACGCGGAGGCGGCGAGCTCGCAGAAGTGGCGCGAGAAGTGGCGGACGTCGTGCGCGATGACGAGCGAGGGCAGGCGCGGGTCGCCCTTGGCCTTGAGGTAGGCCGCGGTGTGACGGAAGAGGCCGATGGTGGCGCGAACGAGCGTGTAGTCGTTGAGGATGTTGCTGCCGATGGCGGCGTGCTCGGGCGTGCCCATGGGGCCGACCTGGCCCTGCTCGGCGGCGGTGGAGACGCGGCCGATGGTCCGGCCGCGCATGCCGCCGGTGCCAAACTCGAGGTCGCGGTAGAAGCGGTCGTTAAGCTCGGCCCACTGCTGCTTGGCCACGAGTTCCTCGAGGGAGGCGGTGGCCCAGGCGGGAAGACCGGCGGAGAGCCAAGTCTGGAGATTGGCGAGGGCGGAGGGAAGAAGTTGGCCGGCTGCGGCGGCGGTCTGGAGGGTGGCGAGAAGGCTCATGATGCGAAAATGGAAGAAAAATTAAGGGCCCGCGGAACACACGGAAGACACGGAAAGATTTGAACCAAACATAGGCCCACGAAACACACGAAATGACACGAAAAGCCGGAGCTTGGGTTTTCGTGTCATTCCGTGTGTTCCGTGGGAATAAATCAGGTGAGCACGGCGCCGGCGGTGATGGCGGGCTTGGGCGAGCGGGCGGCCCAGGACACGGCGAAGCTGTCCTCGTCGTATCCGAAAAGCGGCGACACCTCGAAGGCGAAGGGCGGCAGGCCGGTGGCGTCGGCGGCGACGGCGGCGCCGTTGCCGTTGGCCCAGCGGACGAACTGGCGGAGCTGGTCCTCGGCGCAGGTCTTGGGCGAGTCGACGCCCTCGGCGTTCTTCACCGGGGAGAAATCGTCGGCGCGGTCGGTCTCGATGATGACGGGATGCTTGGCGAAGGGCAGCGCGTCGAAGACGAACATCTCGAACTTCACGCCGTTGGCCTTCTCGGGCTTCACCGCGTTGCCGGCGGCGTCGAGGCAGGGGATCTTCTTGTCCGCGCGATGGAAGGGCAGCGCGTCGGCGCCGGTGGCCATGCGGCGGATGAACTCGCGGTCCAGGAGATGGATGGCGATGGAGCCGGCGACGAAGCGGAGTTTGCCCGAGGCGTCGGTCTCTTCCTGCATGGCTTTGGGCAGATCGGAGTATTCGATGACCACGGTCTGGCCGCGCTGGGTGCAGAAGTGGCCGACCTTTTCGCCCGCGTAGGCCTTGGGCACCATTTTGCTGCTCATCTCGGAGCGCGTCTTGAGGTGCCAGCCGACGAAGGCGGGGTCGATGAAACGCACGAGCGGGTTGTCGACCTGGAAGTAGCTGAGGATGTCGATGCCCTCGCGCTGCATGAGGTCGACCGCGCCGCTGCGCTGGAGGGCGCGGAGCGAGCCGCCGTGGCCGTCGGGCGACATGGCGATGCGGTGCTTCTCCTCGAGGAGAATTTTGCCGTCGAAGCCGACCGCGGGCATGCGGCCCTGGCGGAAAAAGTGCACGTGGCTCTCGGCCAGGCCGAAGAACTTGTTTTCCTTAAAAAACGCCTCGGTCGCGGCGTGGTTGATGTGACTGGTCATGATGAACCAGTGCAGCGGCTTGCCGTAGCGGGCGCCGGCGCCGCGGATCTTTTCGGCGAAGACCTGGAAGAGGCTCTTCTTGAGGACGGGCGTGACCGGATAGGTGCCCTTTGGGCCGTCGTAGCCGAGGCGCGTGCCCTGGCCGCCGGCGACCACGAAGGCGGCTACGCGCCCGGCGCGGAGGGCCTCCTCGCCCAGACGCTTGGCCTCGGCCCAGGCGGCGGCGTTACCACCGTTTTTGGGCAGGGCCTCGTAGGGCGCGGGGGAGAGGTCGGAGAGGTCCACGCCGGCGGCGGCGCTTTTTTGCACGAGGGTGCGGTTCAGCTCGGCGATCTCGGCGAGATCGACCTCGCCGGCGTCGGCGAGCAGCTCGGCCTGCTGGGCGGAATTCAGCGCCTCGACATGGGCGAAAACGTGGCCTTGGCCGGCCTGTTGAAACGCTGCGACAAGAGGATGCGTGGCCATGGTGGGAGAATAAGCCGGAAGTGAAGGGTTTGCAGAGCAGCTGCGGCAACGCCTTTTCGCGCCAACAACACAGACCGGCGCGAAACGGGCGCCTCCCCCACCCCGCGCACCGGCCGGGCCCCGTCCCGCAGGCTTGCCATCGCGCGCCAGTCCTTGGTCATTGGAGCTTCGCCGATGCCGTCTCCCCTCTCCGCCTTTATCCCGCCGGACTTCGATCCCCGCCGCCCCGTGGCGCTGATCGCGGGCCAGGGGCGCTACCCGGCGCTGATCGCCGAAAGCGCGCGCGCCGCGGGCGTGCCCGTGCGGCTGATCGCGATGGAGGACGAGACCTCCCCCGAGCTGCAGGCGAGCTTCGCGGAAAACGAACGCGTTCTCATCAAGGTCGGCCAGGTCGGCGCCATGCTGAAGGCGCTGAAAAAATTCGAGGCCGGCTACGCCCTGATGGCGGGCCAGGTGTCGCCGCGGCGACTGTTCTCCGGGCTGTATCCCGACCTCAAAGCCATCGCCATCCTCGCCACGCTCAAGCGGCGCAACGCCGAGACGATCTTCGGCGCCATAGCGAAGGAGATCGAGGCCATCGGCGTGCGTCTGCTCGACGCCCGCGCCTTCATCGACGCCCACCTCGCCACGCCAGGCCAGATGACGAAGAAGAAACTCGGCATCGATCGCGATTACGTGGAGCACGGCCTGCACATCGCGCGCGAATGCGCCCGGCTCGACATCGGCCAGGGCTGCGTGGTGCGCAAGGGCACCGTGCTCGCGGTCGAGGCCTACGAGGGCACCGACGAGATGATCCGCCGCGCCGGCACCCTGAAGACCGACGAGTGTCTTTACGTGAAGACCGTGAAGGCCCGGCAAGACTACCGCTTCGACGTGCCCTGCTTCGGCCTAAAAACCCTGGAAAGCCTCGACGCCGCCAACATCCGCGCCGCCGCGCTGGAGGCGGGCCGCGTCATCCTCATCGACAAACCCGCCGTGCTCGCCCGCGCCGACCAGCTCGGCATCGCCCTGCACGGCGCGGAATAAAAATCGCCGCCGCTCGCCTCCACGGCCCGCATCGCACATCCTCGTCTTTTTCCCATGGCTTCGCCCACCGTTCTCCCCGTCGCCGTCAAAGGCGTCATGCCCACCGCCAACGGCTGCGCCGTGTTCCTCGGCGACGACGCCAAGACCTTCGTGATCTACGTCGACCACGCGGTGGGCAACGCGATCCAGATGTCGCTCAACGGCGAGAAAAAGGAGCGTCCCCTCACCCACGACCTCATCGGCCACATCCTCACCGGCCTCGGCGCCACCCTCGAGCACGTGGTGATCAACGACGTCAACGAGGGCACCTTCTACGCCCGCATCCTGCTCAAGATGAAGAACGAGCTCGAGAAAAAAATCGTCGAGCTCGA
>JAIXVY010000035.1 GCA_027482505.1 Opitutaceae bacterium
CATGAGCGACACCCCCAGTCCCACCCCTGCCCCCGAGTCCGCGCCCAAGCCGAAGCTAACCCTCACACCCAAGGCCCCGGCACCGGCTCCCGCTCCCGCCGCCCCGGTGGAGGCGGCCGTCGAAGCGCCCATTCCGCCTCCCCCGGCTCCGGCTCCCGTAGCCGGTGTGTCTAACAGCAACACCACACCTCCGTCGCTGGTGGCTGCCTCCGCCAAACCCGGCTTGGCCAAGGCTTCGCTAAAACTGCAGGGCACGCCCCACCCCGCCAACGTCCAGACCGACGCACCCGCCTTTAAGTCTCCCATGCCCGCGGCTACCGACGACCAGCCCTCCATCGCGATCGTCGCGCTGTCGTTCATCGCCGCCGCCGCCGCCCTTGCTTTTGCCGCTCTCCTCTACCTGAAAAACCAATAAACGACCCAAAGACCATGTCCGACGCGCTCGCCCATTTCGACGAAGCCTCCTTCAAGACCGCCATCGCCGGTTCCACTCCCGTCCTCGTGGACTTCTGGGCCCCTTGGTGCGGCCCTTGCAAAGCCATCGCCCCCATTCTCGACGAGCTCGCCAAGGAGTTCTCGGGCAAGCTGGTGATCGGCAAGGTAAACGTCGACGACCACGGCGACCTCGCCGGCACTTACGGCGTGCGCGCCATACCGACCATGCTGCTCTTCAAAGGCGGCCAGCTCGTCGAGACCATCGTCGGCATGCAGTCCAAGGACTCCCTCAAGTCAAAGCTCCAAGCCAGGCTCTGAGCATCGGTTGATCCCCGGCGCGACTCCCGCACCTACCCCGGCCCCCGCCACTCGCGGGGGCTTTTTCGTGCCCTCAGCCCAAACAACGTCAAATCCCCCCGATCCATCGTCAATCAATGATTGACGATGGATCGGGGCCTGAGCGGTCGCGGCCAAGTCGCGCTTTTTGGCAGGCTAGTTTTTCCAGGCCGTATGGCCGGTCCGCGCCTATTATAGGCCTTAAATCGCGCCCGCCGCTTCCCAGGCGGCAAGCGCCGCCTCCGCGCCCGCGCCCATGCGTTCGCGCACGAAGGCGCGCAAATCCGCCGCCAGCGGCGCCTGCCAGGCCTGGGCGCCCAGTCCCGCCGCGTTGCCCTCCAGCGCGATTCGCGCACAGTGCAAAGCCTGCCTCGGATGCAGGAGCCGCTCCGCCAGCGCCGGCGTCCAGCCGTGATCGATGAACTCCAGGTAGCACCGCGCGTCCGGCCCGTAGATCTTGTCGCCGACCACCGGAAAGCCCAGCCACTGCGCATGCGCGCGGATCTGGTGCTTGCGCCCGGTCTCGATCCGCACCTCGGCCAGCGTGAACCCTCCCTCCGCCGCCAGCGGACGAAACCGCGAGCGCGCCGCCTTGCCGTCGGGCCGCACGCAGGTTTTCACGAACACCGGACTGGCCTCGTCGTCCCCCAAGGGCTGGTCGACCACGATCGCCTCTTCGCCGGACGCGCCCGACGCCGGGCGTAGTTCTCCCACCAACACAGCCAGATAGGTTTTGCGTATGCGCCCGTCCTGCATGGCGCGCTGCAGCCGGCTCGCCGCGCGCTCGTGCCGGGCGAAAAGCACGATGCCGCTCGTCTCGCGATCGAGCCGGAAAACCAGATGCGCCTTCTCCAGCCCCAGCCCGGCCTTGACCGCCCCGGCAAGACTCGACCACGGACCCGCCTTGGAAGGATGACACACGACGTCGCCCGGCTTGTTCAGCGCCAGCACATCCCCGTCGTCGCACAGCGTCCATGCTCCCAGCTCCCCGGCCGCGATCAGGCGCACCCGCGCCGGATCCTGCTCGCGCCGCGGCCACGCGCACACGCGCAGCCTGCCCCCATAGGTGCCGTCCTCGCCGCCCTCGTCGGACGCCGCCTTGTCCGCGGGCCCCGCGCTCATGACGACGGCCTCGCCCCCACCCCGCCGCCCGCGGCCTCGGTGGCCGCGGCCACCCGGCTTGCGCGGAATTTCACCAACAAGGCCGCGCCCACCCGTGCCGCCCACGGCTTGGGCAGGCGCGAGGCAAAGGAGGCCAACACCCAGTTGCCCCAGCCGCAGACCACCTGCGCGCGCTCCCGGGCGAGCGCGGTGAAGGACTCCGTCACCACTTGGTTGACGGTCTGGCCCCAGCGGTTGCTGACCGCGCCCTGCTTCAGTCCCGCGCGTTTGAAAAACTCCGTCGCCGTGGGCCCGGGACACACCGCCAGCGCGTGCACGCCAGAGCCGCGCAGCTCCTCGCGCAAGGCCAGGCTCCAATGAAGGAAAAACGCCTTCGTCGCCCCGTAGGTCGCCAGATGCGCCGTGGGCTGGAACGCCGCGGTCGAGGCGATGTTCACCACCGCTCCGCCCCGCTCTCGCAGCGCCGGCAAAAGCCGCGCGGTCAGATCAACCACCGCGCGCACATTCACGTCGATCATCTCCAACTGATGCGCGCGATCCAGCTCGTCCACCCGGCCGTAGCCGCCGAAGCCGCTGTTGTTGACGAGCATCACCTTACCCTTCGTTGCCGCGCCACGCAGATGCGCTAATACCTCCTCGGCGGCCCGCCCTAGCGCCGCCGGATCGACCAGATCGACCGTCACTTGGCGCGCGTTAAGCTTGCCCGTAAAAATGTCCGGCGTCCGCCGGGAAAGATTGCAAATGACCACCTCGGGATTCAGTCTCCATGCGTGTTCGATGAACGCCTTCCCGATTCCGGAGGAGCCACCCGTCACGATGATGACGGAATACTCGGACAGCATTTCACGAAGCGCGCGGTGGGACATGGCCGCGCAGGCTTCGCACCCCTTCTGGCCAAGGTAAACCCAGATCCAAAAGAAATCATGAACAACACCCACGACGTCATCGTATCCGGCATCCACCTCGATCTCACCCCGTCGCTGAAACAGTTCGTGCACGACAAGGCCGCCCGCCTCTTCCGTCATGAAGAGCGCATCATCCGCCTGCGCGTCGAGCTCGAGTGCGACCCCAAGCAGGACGTCTCCCATCGATTCACCGCCAAGGGCCACATCGCCATCAACGGCCCCGACATGAACGCCTCCGTCGCCACCGACGAGTGCCACAAGGCCGTCGATCTTCTCATGGACAAGCTGGACCGCATGCTCGCCAAGCGCGCCCAGCTCTTCAAAGCCCGCCGCCATCGCGCCACCGCCGACGTGATCGAAGACGCCGCATAAACACGGCCCGCGGGCGCCAAGCCCGCACCTCCGCGCCGCCGGCCCGGCCGACGGCCAGCGTTTCCCCCTCCCGGTGTCGGGGTCAGGACACCAATCAGAGAAACCCGCCGCCTCACCTTGGTCACGGCGGGTTTTTCATTTTCGGAGCAAGGCTCCCGCCAGCGCGAGCCACTCGTCGGCGCGGCGGCCGAGAAAAAACAAAAAGCCCCGCAACACTTTCGTGATGCGGGGCTTAAAGTGGCGCAGCTGTAGGGAGTCGAACCCCAAACCTTCTGATC
>JAIXVY010000455.1 GCA_027482505.1 Opitutaceae bacterium
ACGGTTTCGGTCTGCGCGGCGCGGAAGGCGTGGAGGGCGGCGCGGATTTTCGCGTCGGTCCCGGCGAGGATCGCGGCGGCGAAAAGCGCGGCGTTGATCGCGCCGGCCTTGCCGATGGCGAAGGTGCCGACGGGCACGCCGCCGGGCATCTGCACGATGGAAAGCAGGCTGTCCTGCCCCTTGAGGCTGTGGCTCTCGACGGGCACGCCAAGCACGGGGAGCGCGGTGAAGGCCGCGGTCATGCCGGGCAGGTGGGCGGCGCCGCCCGCGCCGGCGATGATGACGCGCAGGCCGCGCGACTCGGCGGTCTTGGCGTAGTCGGCCATCTTGTCGGGCGTGCGGTGGGCGCTGACGACGTCCTTCTCGAAAGGCACGCCGAGCTTCTCCAAGGTGGCGGCGGCGTGCTGCATGGTCTCCCAGTCCGAGGTGCTGCCCATGATAAGGCCGACGAGTGGTTGCGACATAAGACCGGCAGGATGGGACGCGGGCGGGCCGCGAAAAAAGCCTAAAATGGGGGCGGGGAAGTGGACGCGGACGGGCACCGGGAGCAGAAGCGGCGGTCAGAAACACTCTCTTTCCCATGATGAAACGCCTCTCCCCCTCCCCCGCCCTCTGGCTGGCCTTCGCCGCGCTTTCGCTCGCGGGCTGCACCACGGTCTCCCTGGACAAGGAGGGCGACATGCAGGCGACCTACGTGGCGGGCGAATTTCGCATGCTGGTGAACGCGGACGCGCCTCGCACCGCGGCGGCGACGAGCCAGGCGTTCAAGCAGATGGGGCTGTTCGAGGTGAAAAAGGTGCTGAAGACCTTCGAGGCCGATCTGGCAGCGCGCACGCCGAAGGACGAAAAAGTCCGGGTTTCGATCAAGGAGATCAACAGCAAGCAGACCGAGCTCGGCATCCGGGTGGACGTCGCCGGCGACAAGAATTTCTCGCGCAAGCTCTACGAGCGCATCGAGCAAAACCTCGGCGGCGCCCAGGCGCGCGCGGGGGGCTGGTAAGACCGGGCGCTTGCCGGAAAAGACGAAGGGCGAACGCCGTGGCGTTCGCCCTTCGTCTTTTCCGGGTCGAAACCAGTCCCGACCAGCGGCGGCGCTTAGGCGCGACGGCGGCGGCGGGTAAGGTTGAAGCCCAGGAGGCCGCCGAGGGCGAGCACGCCATAGGCGGAAGGCTCGGGCACGGGCGTGACCTGCTTGTCCCACGATTGCCACCAGGTGTTGTTGCCGGTCCAGCTGGCGAAAACGATGCGGTTCTGGGGCGCCTGGCCGCGGGTGTCGAAGGGGATGTTGGGGCCGCCGTCCGTGGCGGTGAAGGACTGGGCGTAGAAATAGTCCACGAACTCGGCCCAGCTCGTGATGGTCGTCGTCTCGCCGGCGGCGAGTTCGACGATGAGCTTGTTGACGTTGAGGGTGGAGGAACCGCCGAAATCGATCACCGAGGTGCCGGTGAGACGGAGCGTGTCGACGTTCAACGTGATGTTGTCGAGGGCGAGGGTGCCGGACTCGAGCTTCAGCTCCCCGCCGAAATCCATGACGCGATCGCCCCGGTTGGCGTCGGCGTCGGAAAGGGTAAGGGTGCCGGTGCCTATCTTTTCCAAGATGCCGCCGGTGGTGCCGACGAGCGTGCCGGAGTAGACGGAGTTTCCGTTGTTGGAACCGACGATGAGCTGTCCCGTGCCGATGAGGATCTGGCCGGCGCCGGCCACGGCGCTGTCGATCTCATCGATGGTGTCGATCTTGCCGTTCATATCGAGACGGCCGTCGGTGTTGAAGGCGATGTCGGTGGCGTCGGGCAGCTGGTTGCTCGCGCCGTAGCGCAGGGTGGCGGTGCCGGGGCCGAGCAGGCCGTCGCCGATGGTGACGGAGCCGCCGCCGATGGCGCTCGCGCCCGAGCCCTTGTTGAGGAGCACCACGCCGTCGTCGATCTGAAGGCCGCCGGAGAAGGTGTTGGAGGCGGAACCGGCGAGCTCAAGGGTGCCGAGGTCGGTCTTGCGCAGGGTCTGGCCGGAGCCGGAGATGACGCCCGACACGACCATGTCGGAGTCGCCGTTCAGCCCGTTGTTGCCGACCTGCACGATGCGAGAGGCGGCGCCAAGGGCGACGCTGGAAGAAACGGAGGCGGTGGCGGTGCCGACGCCGTTGAAGGTGAGGTTGTTACCGAGGGTCAGGGTGCCCGTGCCAACGACGGAGCCGCCATTCATCGTGACGGCGCGGACAGTCTCATTATTAGCCTGCAGATCGAGCTGGCCGTCGGTGCGGATGGTGAGATCCGAAGTGTCGGCGATCTGGTTGGCGGCGCCGAGGCGGAGAATGGCGGAATTGGCGGAGCCGGTGGAATCGCCGATGAACACCTCGCCGTTGCCGGTGGCGGTGACGCCGGCGGTCTTTTGGGCGAGAACCACGCCGTCGTTGATGGTGAGGCCGCCAGCAAAGGTATTGTTGGCCGAGCCGGAAAGGGTGATCTGGCCGCCGCCGGTCTTGGTGACGGAGTTGTTGTTGGTCGCCTGAGTGATGGCTCCGGTAAGAACGAGCGTGGAGTTGGAGTTGGCGTCGATGCGCACTCCGGTGTTCACGCCGCCGGTAAGGGTGATGGCGCTGTCGACCGTGTTGTTGCCCGACAAGTTGCGCAGACTGGGCGAAGTGGGTGAGACGACGCCGGCCAGGGTGATGGACTCGCCGGCGGCAACGGTGACGTTGCCCTGGAATCCCAAGGTGGCCCCGATGGACACCGAGGTGCCGGCGGTGGCCGCGCCCAGCGCCGCGTTGTTCGCCACGACGAGAGTGCCGGCGGAAACCGTGGTGTTGCCCGTGTAGGTGTTGGCTCCGGAAAGAACGACGGTGCCGGTGTCGGTCTTTATCAGGCCCTGAGCGCCGCCGGTCTCGCCCACGGCGCCCGAAAGGTTGAGGGTGGAGCCGGCGACGGCTCCGATGCGCACGGCCTGCCCGGCTGCGGCGCCGGCGAGCGTGATCGGCCCTTGATAGGTGTTCGAGTCGGCCAGATTTCGCAAAGAGTCGGCCGAAGGGCTGGATGAAGTGGTGTTGAGCGTGAGCGCCTCGCCCGCGCCCACGGTGATGTTGTTGCGAAGCGCGAGAGTCGCTCCGGAGGAGACGCTGGTGTCGCCTGTCGTGTTGCCTAGCGCGGTGTTGCTGGCCGCGACCAAGGTGCCTTGGGAAACCGTGACGTTTCCGTCGAAGGTATTGTTGCCCGACAGGGTGAAGGTGCCGGTGCCGGTCTTGGTGATGGCCAGGTTGCCGGCCGAACCGTCGGTGATGTTGCCGGCGAATTCGTAGGCGGAGGCGGCGGGGTTTCCGCCAATGGTGAGGGTGACGGCGGTGGCGTTTGTGTTCTCGACCGTGCCCGAGCCGGAAAGCGAACCGATGGTCTCCGCCTGGCCGTTGTTGAGGCGAAGGGTGGCTCCCGAGGCCACGGAGACGTCGGCGGCGTTGTTGATGGCGCCGTCGGAGACGGACTTGGTGATTTCCAGAACGCCTTGGTTCACGGCCACGTCGCCGGTGAAACTGTTGGGCGCGTTGCCTGCGATCTGGACGGTGCCGTTGCCGACCTTGGCGATGCCGCCCACGCCGGAGAGCACTCCGGTGAAGGCGACCGTGCCGTTGGCCGAGGCGGAAAGGGAAACATCCTTGTTGAGCGTGATGTTGCCGGAGAATGTCGACGTGCCGGAGGTGTTGACGCCGCCCAGAGTGGTGGTGGCGCCGAAGTTGTCGACGGTGACGGCCCGCTCCACGGTGACGCCGGCCACTCCGATGAGGAGGGAGGTGTTCATGGAGGAGGTCGTGGCGGAGGTGTTCAGAACCACGGCGGTGGTGCTGTTGCCCAAGGCTCCGTTGACGCCGGAAAGCGCGTTGGCGTTTAGCTGCAACACTCCGTTGGCGATGGTCGTATTGCCGCCGTAGCTGTTGTTGGCCGAGCTGAGGATGAGCGTGCCGGAGCCGGACTTGAGAAGATCGGTGGTGTTGCCCGATATGGTCTTGGCGATGCTGGTGGTGCCCGAGCCGGTGACCGTAAGGTCGAAACCGGCCATGTTCATCGAGGAGCCGGTCGAGGACAGCGTCAGAAGGCCGTCGCTGTTGTTGGTGATACGAACGTTGTCCGCGGCCGTGATGTTGGTGTTGATGGTGGGAGCGACATTGTCGCTTACCACAATCTCGGCGGTAGTGTTTCCAGTGCCGTCAAGGGTAAGTGTGCCGTTGCCGAGGGTGTAATTGTTGGCCGTGCCGTCCTTGTTCTCGAAATAGACGCGCCCAAGCGAGCGGGTGGTGCCCGCCAGATCGACGTTGGTGACGGCTTGGCCGAGGTCGCCGAAGATGGCGATCATGCCGGCGGTGTTGGGTTGGTCATTCAACCCGGCGGTTCCGTCGCCTCTGGTCCAGTTCAGGCCCGTGTTCCATGCGGTGCCAGAAGTGCCATCCCAGCGGTAAATATTGGTTTGGGCGATGGTCGGAAGGATCTCAAAGACGCCGCCTCCGCGATCTAGCAGACGAGCCGTTCCCCAGCCTTCGAAGTTGATGTTCGCGATGCCGATGACGGTCGAGTTGGTGCTGATTAAGAGCTGGTGTTCGCCACCGCCGTCAAAGACGTCTCCCGCCCAGCCGCTGATGGTGAGATTGCCGGTGGTGCGAGCGTCGTTTGCAAAACGAAGGGAGGCCGCGTCACCGGTGAAATCGAGGGTGGAGTTCGCGAGAAGGTTGAGGGTGTTCATGCCCGCCGTTGTCGTCGAACCCTCTGAGTAGCCGTTAAGGGCGAAAGTGCCGCCGTTCAGGAGCAGATTGGCGGAATTATTGATGCGATCGTTGCCGCCGAGACGAAGAACTGAGCTGGCGTTTAGCTGGATCGAGGTCGTGGAAGCCAGGGTGCCGGTCAGGATGTTGACGCCCGCGCCGGACACGGTGGTTGCGCCGGAGTAGGTGTTGGAGCCCGAGAGCGTGGTGATGGCGCCTGCGGAAGTGTTGAGCGCAAGGGCGTTCGCGCCGGAAATAACGCCGGTCACATCCAGCGTGCCGGCGGTGTTGGAAATGGTGGATGATCCTCCTAGCGAGATGCCGCCGGAATAGACGTTGCTGTCGGCTCGGTTGACGAGGGTGCCGCCGTTGAGGGTGAGCGACTCCGCTATGGAGACGTTGTTCTGCAATCCCAAGGACGCGCCGGAAGCGACGGTGGTGCCGGCGCCGGCGGATCCGAGGGCGGAGTCGTTGGCGGCCACAAGCGTTCCCTGGCTGACGGTGGTGGCGCCAACGTAGGTGTTGGCTCCGGAAAGAACGACCGTGCCGGCTCCCGTCTTGGCGACCGCACCGCTGCCGGTGATCGCGCCGGAAAAAACCGTTTCTCCGCCGGAAGCCGCGGTGAGGGAAACGTCCTTGGAGAGGGTAACAGCACCCGAGAAGGTGGTAGTCCCAGACGTGTTGACGCCGCCAAGCGTGGTGCCCGAGCCAAAGTTGTTGACCGCAATGTCTCGCGCGACGGTGAGCGTGGTGGGACCGGCGAGGAGGGCGATGGCGGAAGACCCGGTGGAGGCGTCGCCCAGCTGGACGACGGAGGACGAGGAGCCCAGGGCTCCGTTCGACGATACGGGGGCCGGGGCGTCGAGCCGCAGCGTGCCGGCGCGAACCAAGGTGGGGCCATTATAGCTGTTGATGCCCCCCAAGACCAAGGTGCCGTCCCCCACCTTGGTGAGGCCGTAATCGGCGCCCGCCTCCTCGGCGATGCCGCCGGCGATGGTCAGAGTGGAACCGCTCGCCACACCGAGCGCGGCGTTGCCGTTGAGCGTGACGGTGGCGCCCGAGGAGATGGTGGCGTTGGTCGAGCCGCCAATGGCCCGCAAGGCGCCGTCGCCGCCGCCGTCGCCGGCGATGGTGAAATTTTCGCCGACCGACAGAGCCGCGCCGTTGAAAGCGACGGCCGCTCCGGTGGCCACGGTGGTGGGCGAGCCGGTGGTGCCGAGCGAGGCGTTGTTGCGAACCTCGAGCACGCCGGCGTTGACCGCAGTGGTGCCGGTATAGATGTTCGCGGCGGAAAGGACCAAGGTGCCGTCTCCAACCTTGGTGAGGCCGAAGCCGCCGGAAATGACGCCCGACGAGGTGAGACTGGTGCCGGTGTTGGCCCCCACCGAGACTTCGGAACCGAGGGTGATGGTGCCGGAAACAGTATTGTTGCCGGCCAGATTGCGCAGGGCGCCGGCCGCGTCGACGCCTTGGCCGTTGAGGGTCAAGTTTTCGGCGGTCGAGAGGCCGGAACCGGAAAGAGCGAGGGTTCCATTCGAGACCGTGGTGCCGGAGCCGGTTGCGCCCAAGGCGGTATTGGACGAGATCACCAAGGTGCCGCCGGTGACGGAGGTGAGGCCGGTGTAGCTGTTGGCGCCG
>JAIXVY010000321.1 GCA_027482505.1 Opitutaceae bacterium
CTCGTCATGGTTGGCGGTGCCGATGAACCAGACGTTGTCGGGTATGCGGATGGCTTTGCCCTCCACCAGCAGCCGCGGCGAGGGCGAGAGCTGATGGCCCACGAGCCCGATGCGGCGAAGTTCGGGAGACGTTTGCTCGAGCGCGGAGAGAAAGTCGGCGAAGTAGTGCTCGGTCTGCGATAGGTTCATCTCGTCGAGCACGATGAAAAAAGGTCGGCTTGCGTGCGCTGGGCATTGGGCGCTGTAAAGGGCCTGAAGGCAGGCGCTCTCGTAAAAGCGCTTCTCAAAGGCGTTGTAGTAGCCGAGGAGGTCCGTCTTGTCGCGCCAGCTTGATTGGACCTCCACAAAGGCGCTTTCCCACCCGAACGCCCGAGCAAATTCGCGCGGGAGACTGCTTTTGCCGGTGCCGCTGATTCCTTGGAGAAGATGGAGCCGATTGCTCGCGAGGCCGCCGAGGAAGCAGCGGAGCGCTCGCTCACTGTAGTAGAGCGGTGGCCTGTTCTCCGCCCCCTGGGCCATCGCGTGTTGAGCGCGGTGAATGACACTCTGGAGGTCCGGGTAGGCATCGGAGAGGATCTCCTCGGGCGCATGCTTGAGCTTCTCATCGAGCGCGGTGAGTTCCGCAAAGGGCGGCTTGTTGCTGGCCTGATCGGTGAACCGCTCCAGATCGGCTTTTAGCTGAGCGATGTTGGCTTGGTAGGCCGCTTCACGCACCTTCCATGCGGCCTCCTCATCTTTCAGGATCTGGACCTGCGCCACTCCTATGCGATGCTGTGAGATACGCATTTCCAGCGACTGCTCGCGACGTCGAGCCTCCGCCAACTCGGTCCGCAGGGTCTCGTTGTCGGACTCCAGCGTCGCCAGACGCTGCGTTTGTTCGTCGCTGGCTCGCAAGCTGAGGTCGTTTTCGAGCCTGCTACGCTCCTGACGGAGGCGGTCTATATCGGCGAGCAACTCCGGCACGGAACGCCCTCCGCAGGCACGCTCCGCCGCCTCCTTTTCACCCAGTTTTCGCGCCATATCGTTCAAGCGATCTTGGGTGGCATTGATCCGCTCCTCAAATTCTCGCCTCGCTTGTTGCGTCGCCTCCGCCAATCGCCGCGAGTAGTGAGCTTTTTCGTCCCTGGCTACTTCGCATTCCCACTCCGCCTCCTGCTTGGCGCGACGGGCCTCCTCTTGAAGGGAATGCAGCTTCGCCCGATCGCTCTCCAGTTGGGCAAATGACTCTTGTCGCAGGTCAGCGACTTTCTGCTCGAAAGCGGCGAGTGAGGCGAGGCGGCTCTTCTCGCGATTAGCAACTTCATCCACGGCGCGCTCCCGCTCCACCTCCAAGTCCGCCAGAAGTTCGCGCCTTCGGCGTAGAAAACCGGCTTCGGCGTCCATCGCTTTCGCAGAGACTTCCTCCTCCCGTTTGGTCAACTCGGCCTCTTCCGCCGTTTTCTTTTTTAGCCATTCATCTTTTAGGAGGCGTAACGCCTTTTCCTGCTCCTCTTTTTGAACACGGAAGGCGGCGTCTGTTTCTTTTAAGCGACGCTCTTCTTCGCGCAGATTCTGCTCCCGCTTGTCGAGTTCCGATGTCCTGAGCTGCTGCCTGTCTTTTTTCTCCCGCAATTCCGCATCCCGCTTGTCCAGCTCCGCTGCGCGCCGGTCCAATGTGGTCTTCCCCTCAGTCCAGAGCTGCTTCGCTTGGGTGGCCTGCCGTAGCGCGCTCGCTAGATCCAGGCCGGGCTCGGGCTCGATTCCCCTCACCGGTGCGTCGGGGTTGGCTGCGAGCGCCTCTTCATGAAGACGTGCGGCGTCGCGAATTTGGTCGGAAGGGGTCGCGGTCGAGGTGCTCTTCACGGCAGGCGCCGGAGTAGGGTTTCCGTTAGGTTGCTTGGCCATGGTTGGTGAGCGGTTATTCGGTATCAGTTTGAAGCGGGAGATTGAGCAGTAGGGAAACCACGCGGTAGCAGTCGGCCCGCATGACGCGGACCCGATCGTGCACTTTGTCGGCCTCAGGGAAGTCGATGGACTCGTTGTCGTGAGAGCCGACGTTGCCTTCGTTTTTCACGTGCTGGATGAGTTCGAAAAAGTCGGGCTGCTTCGGCGCGATCCGACGCAAGGGATGTTCAGGCAGGCGGTCCGCTCGAAGGAGAAGGGCGATCAAGCCCATCTGAAGATCGAAGGACCGACCGGCACGCTGACGTGCTCCGAGCATCTTGAGGTCACGCTTTCCGAGCGCCTGCTTGAAGGGCCATCCGACAAACCCCATGGCTCGGGCACGGCAGTCCAAGATGCTGGAACCATCCTGCCCCGACTCTACCGACAAAGATAGGTGGAGATCGGGAACATCTGGATCGCGATTCTGAATCTCCTTGAGCAACGCCTCTAGCGCCTTGCGCGCAGCGTTCCTCGCCGTGTCTAGGCGGTGGAGCGCGTCTTCATCAGACTCCGCTTCGGCGATGGAGACTTCCATTCGCACCAGGTGTTCGAAAACCGCCCGCGTCTGTCGTATCTCAACACCGAGTTTCGTGAGGACCGTCCGGCGGGCTTGCTCTCGAATGGAGGCTTGGAGCGTGCCCATCTCGGGCTGACGGAGGCGTTCGGCGAGGCGTTCAATCTCGCGCACTGCGATGGCGATTCGTTGATCGGGGTTCTGGCGTGCAGCTTGATTTCTCAACTCCGTCCAAAGCACACGATCTTCACCGAAACCGAAGGGATCATCGACCGTCGTCTCGTAATCTTCGGGCGAAAGGCGGCCCGCGGTGAGCAGGAAGATGCGCTCGGGGCGGCTGTCCAAAAGCTCGATTAGATGCGTGGGCGGGAGCGACGACGAGTTTTCCGCGGCGTCCGTCTGCGCCAATGTCTCGTCCATGAAGCGACTTTGCCGCCGGCGCCTTTTGGCTGCAGCCAGGGCCCGTGCAATTGCCTCCGGTGAGGGATGGGCGCTAGCGCGAGGCGCAAGGAGCACTACAGGCTTCATCACGTTGGCTCCCCTTCGCAGAAGGAATTCCTGATGCTCGTCTGCATCCCCGATAACTCGGTTAAGCCCATCCGCAAAGCAGGGCAGCATGCGCCCGCTGAATTCATCTTGGAACATCCACCCGGAGCGAGCGCCCTCCCAACGCGTCTCTTCCTCCTCCAGTAAGGCCAAGCCTCGCTCGGTCGGTTCGAGTCCCGGCGCCTCGATAAGTCCTTTGCCGTTGAGTTCCGATAGCACCACCGCGATGAGCTTTGGATGAAGCGCGAGCTTCGCTCCCAGCTTCTCCGGTGTGAAGCGCCCCGCACGGCAGGCGCCGAGCACGGCGCGTTGAAAGAGGTTGAGTCGATCTTGTTGCGGCTCGGGCGCGAGCACCCGCCAGGCGAGGGCGGGCCATAGTAGCGGAACAATTTCGTCGTGCTCAACGCCCGGATCGCCCGCTCCACGCCAAAAGTCGAGAACTCGTCTGGAGTAGCTCATGGCAATACCACCCCCGCCTCGGTTTCGCAGAGCTTCATGAATTCGGTCAGGCCCGGGGCGGCTTCCGCTACCGCCGGTGCTTCGATCATTCGGCGGTCTCCGGCCACGATCAGCAATCGACGCTGGCGACTCATCGCGACACAGAGTCGGTTCTCCAGAAGGAGGTGACCGAGCTTGCGACGCAGATCCTCCAAGGTGCCTGCCGGTTTCGAATTGCACCGAGTGAAAGAGAGAAGGACGACGTCGAATTCCTTGCCTTGGAACGCGTCGACCGAACCGACGCGTAGACGTTCCGTCGGCTCCCCACGCTCGTTGGTGGTCTTTTCGTATTGTGATGAGATGCGAAGACCCTCCTGGCGATCTCTTTCAACCAAGCCAAACTCGCACATCTCCTCCAGAATGCAGTTCACTTGGGCCGCATAGAACGAGATCACGCCAACGCTGAGCGCGGGATGGGCGTCCATGATGCGTTTGGCTTCGCCGGCGATCCACCGCGCCTCCGCGCGGCGCCGCCAACTGGTGCCATGCGGTTCTTCCGCGCCAAGAGCGGGCGGCAGATCTTTCCAACCCGCCACTTTCCCTCCAAACGGGCCCACTAAGGGGTGGAGATAGTTTTCTGCCGGAGCCGGCGAATCGAAGCGTTCCCCACCGCCATGTCTTTCGTAGAAGACGCGGGAAACGAAACGGCCGAGGACGGGGTGCATACGATACTGCGCGTCCAAGGTGACCCAGCGTTTGATATGATCATGGGCTTGCTGCCGCTTGGCCGCTTCGAACAGGCGCTCAAAGAGACTTTGTTGCATGGCCGCTTTCGTTTCGGCCGTAAGCGAGCGCTCCAACTCGCGCTCGACATCAGGCTCGAGCATATGAGGCAGTTGCCGGTGATCGCCGACCAAGATGATGCGACGGCGGGCGCGACTCATGGGAATCAGCAGATCGAGCGGATTAGCCCGCGCGGCCTCGTCCACTACGACCGTCGCGAAGTCGTCGCCGGTTTCCAAGTGCTCCAACATCGCCTTGCCCACCGATTGCTGACAAGTGGCGGCGAGGATGACGGTGTAGCGACCAAGAGTATCCCGCAGCGCTTCCGGGTTGCTTTCAAGGTCGTTTCGCAGGCGCGCCAGAACGAGGTCCAAACCTTCATCCGGCAGCGTTGCCACTTTGGCTTCGGCCTCTTGGACAGCGCGCTCCAGAAGCTTGGCGACGTCAGCGTTAAGTAGAGTGACCGCGGTTTTGAGGGGGGCTGCGGTTATCTGGTCGAGCACGCGTTCGCGAAGACGCTCCAGCTTCGGCAAAAATGGCGGCGCCGACTGGGAGTCCCAGCGCGAGGCGCGCTCCAGCAGGGTCTGCGTGTCTGCGTCCAAACTTCCGGCCTCTTGCAGACGTTTCATCAGGCGAAACGCGGACTGCGGACCGTCGTCGGAGAATGCCGCCGCACTGGTGCGAAGGCCTTCGGCGGCCTTCCTCAATAACTCAATTTCCGCGTCGGGGGCGTCGCCGCTGCGAAGCCGGGTCGCAGCAGCTTGCATTTCCAGCTCCAGGTTTGGCGAGAGAAGCTCGCGCGCGAGCGAGGCGGCTTCTTCCAAAAGCGCGGCGGCACCCGCCTCGGTCCCTGGCGCCTTCAAGTAGGCAAGGTGCCGCTTTCGTAGCTCCTCCAACACAAGTCGCCGAGGCCGGTGCGTGCGGTGGGCCAAGGCCTCGTCCAATTTCTTCACGTGCTCATGGCGCCATGCGTCCACGGCCAACGTGGAGACTTCTTTGCCGCGTTTGCGTCCGAATTTGATCGGCGGAAGCCCGTTCACGCCGCTGACCGCCGCCGCGTTTTCCACCGCATCATGCTGAAAGCTGGTGAGGAGGTTTTTATCGGAGCCCCGATCCTCTTTCTCGGAGATCTCTGCGAGGCGCGTAAGGATCGCGGCGATTACACGCGTTTTGCCCGTGCCGGGCGGGCCTTGGATCACGGCGATGTCAGGCGTGTTCAGTGCGATGTCGATGGCCTCTATTTGCCGATCTGTGGGCGCGTGTTTCCCGAACAGGCGCTTCACCTCCGGACTCAGAGCTTCATGATGTCGGCCGGCGCGAGAGCCAACCGGGTGCCCTTCGAGCCAACCGAATAGCGGCACGCCTGTCAGATTTGCCACGATGCGCTCCCGCGCCGCACCGCGCCGTGCCAGCGCCGCGGAGTCGCCGGAGAGGTCGAGGAAAATGCAGCCTTTGTTTCTCGGCGTGCCGCGCGCCGACGAATTTGGATCAGGCCGGAGGACCAGACTCGTTTTCCCGAGGAGTATGCAGTCCCCGCGGAGATCGGGTGGCCGGGCCGCGTGATCACCCCCTCGACCCACTGGAAGGGGGCTAGTCACATAATCGGGCGGGAGATCCGCGACTGCGAGGGAGGTCTCGCCCCACCGCGCCAGCGTGACCTGCTCTTCGGTTGGAGCATTACCGAGTGCAAACTCCCAGTCACCATTCGCCCGACGCCGCACTGCGGTATAGGGCAGCTGGCCGAATTCCTTGGCGCGACGATGAAGCGACTCCCACTCAAGTTTCTCGTAGCTCTGCCACAGGGCTAGATACCCCGCGTTGCTCCGACGCAGCATCTCCAGTTCCGCGAGCGCGCCGGCGTCCGCTCCGTCAGGGAAATCGCCGAACTCAACTGTTCCCTCCACAAGCCATCGCGCGTCTTCCGGCTCCCCTTTGGGACGAATGAGCGCCTCAGCCCTCCATCCGCCGCCGGGCCGTTGACCCACCTTCAGACGCCAGGACTCGCCGATCATAAGAAAGGGACTTTGATCGTCGTTCCCGGGGCGAAGGATGAAGCGGGGTTGCGCCTTGGGCTTCGCGCTAGGCGGGGGCAGGATGAACTCGCTCTCCAGCCAAGGCGTCGCCTGCTTGACCGTGAGATCCGGTGCGCGGAGCCTGCGGGCGATATCTTCCAAGATTCGCCGGTCGACATGAATCTTCAGTGGCTGCTCAAGAATGCGGCGACCGGTGAAGCGGCGGGTGCCGAGCGCAAGCCGCGTTCCGGCTTTCTGCGAAGTCACCTTCTCCACCCACGAGAGCAACGGCACATCGTGATGCAATAGGTCCTGCAGCGCATGGCGCGACGCGGTGTCGTCTGCTTCCACGCGTATGAGCCCCTCCTGGTCCGGACGGCGGAGGAAGAAGTCGCCATCGACCGCATGTATCCTCACCTCGTCCCCGGGGGCCAGTGATGGCGCGCCGGCGGGCTCCAGGACTCGAACGAGCAAAGCGCGGGTGGAGCCAAAGTTGGGCAGGTCAACGAAGCGCATGATAATTGGGGCTCAGGCCTTTGCGCCGAAGCGAATAACCCGGTGCAGAGTATCGGGCGGTCCGAGATGCAGGTATGCACGCGAATCAGGTGGGTGGCCGCCAAGCTTTTCGCCGCCCGTGATGGCGAGGGTAATCGGCTTACCGGGGGGGACCACTTTCTCTGGCGGCGATGGATCCGCCTTCGAGAAGCGGCGCACAAAACGAAGGGGGGAGTCGCCCTCAGGCGTCACTTTGCAGGAGAGGTTACTGTCACTGGTGGCGCTCAGAAGGAGCCTAGCGATTGGGCGGTGGGCGGCGCCCGGCGGTTCGCCTTCGTGCCCGAGGTGGCGCGCTTCGAGGCGGGCAGGCACACCGGCGGTGAGGCGCATCCAGGCGATCGCCCGAGGCGTGCTCTTGGCGGGGTCTAGCAACAGCCGCCCGTAGGGCGACCGGTCAGGATTGCGTGGATCCCAGAGCAGCCAGGTCAGGACTAAGTTGTGGGGCAGGTGGTGACCGCACCACGGGCAGGCCGGATTCTCTTTTTGAACGAAGTATGTGGCGCTACAGGACGGGGCCGAGCAGTGCAGCGTCATGTCGGCCGCTTGATCGAGAACGGAAACCCATTCAACCAGCCGCGGGCGCGCCGCCGGATTTGTCCGTCCGGGTCCAAAGGCTTTCTCGAAAAGTTCGCGGGTGGATGCGGACAGCACCCGGTCGCGAGGCACGCCACGTGTGCAGGCGTTTGAACAGTCCGCCTGGTCTTCGATCCATGGAAGCTCGCCCGCGTAGGCTCGCTCCTCGGCCTCAGGCTCGCCTGCCGCCACCGCGTCGCCGACGAAAGGATGCAGCCCCGTCAGGCACTCGTGCGCCACCACCGCGAAAGCATGAAGATCGCACAGGGTGTCGGCGCCGACGCGGCCAGAAAGAAGTTCCGGCGCCGCATAGCCCGGGGTGTAAATGCGCGTGGGATCGGAGGCGGCGTCGCTGCGAAGATTATCGCAGTCGATGAGGTGGAGATTGAATTCCTCCCGCGGGTCACCCGAGAGCAGCACGTTGCCCGGCGACAGGTCGCCGTAGACGAGGCCGCGCGAGTGCAATTGGTGTAGCACGCGCCCCAGCGCAGCCAGCACGCGGAGACGTCCACGCAGCCCTCCACTTTCGAAAAACCATCGGGCGGGCGAAGCTTCGTCTCTTTCGGGGTGAATCAGCGTGGTGAGCGGGCGAGTCCCGGCCATCAGTGGCATGGTATAGCCGAGCTGAGGTGGACGAAGCACGGTCTCCGGTCGAGCGAGCGGCAAGTCGCCGAGATCCATGCGGCGGACGCGCTCGAGGCGCCGCCGGAGCGCATCGGTATCCATGCCGGCTCCAGAACGGATGAGCTTGATGGCAATTCCGCCTTCGGCCGCGGCAAAGACCTCGCCCTGCCCACCTCCGCCGATACGGGTGCCGAGGGTGAAGCGGGTGCCGCGTTCGTCGATCACTTGAAGTTGCTTCATGGGAAATGGAGGACGGCGATTGTCTTGTCGTCGCTGTGTCCGGGAGTGGGCCAGGATTTGAGTGCGCGTCGGAGACGGGCACGTCGTTCGACGCGGGGCAGCGGCGTGAGGTCGTCGAGCAGCCATGCGGCAAAAGCATCAAGCTTGTCGGGTGCTAGGTCGTCGGCGATGCCATCGGTCGCAAGGATCAGCGCCCACGGGGAAACCGGGCGGTGCTGGAAGAGTGTCCAGTCGGAGAGCCGATGGTCCGCGCCGAGCGAGCGCGTCTCATTTAAAGTTTGGTCCGGCGGCCGCGACAGAAGAACCTGCACGGGCTTTCCACGTTCACGCAACAAAACGAGTCCGTCGCCCAATCCTGCGACGACCAGCCCGGTAGAGGTAGTCCAGCCGGCGAATAGGCAGGTGGCCGAGCAGTCCACAGGACGTGATGGAGCGATGGCGAGGCGCCATCGCGCTTCGAGTAGACGCAGGCACCAAGCTGGTTCCACGCCCGGCGCGCGGCGCCACTCTCGGAACGCACGGGTAGCGGAGTGGACTGCGTTTCGCGCGCCCCGTGCGGCTTCAGGTCGGGAGCCGAGTCCGTCTGAGACAGCAATGCAGGCTCCGTCGGGCAAAAGTGCGCCGCGCCAGCAGTCCTCGCAACGACGCCTCATCCGCAGGTGCGCCGGGCCGGTCTGGGAGACGCCGAAGAGTGCCGGGGACGTCCGTTCAGTAGCGAATGTCATCGTCGTCATCGAGTGGAGGAGGGAGGACGCGATCCGGGGTGGTGCTTTGCGAGCGAGCGACGACGCTCATCGTAACCCAGCGAAAAAACCGAGTGATTTCACGCGCTTGGGCCGCCTGAAACACGGGGATGGCAGGGTCGGCCACAAAGCGAGCCAGCATCCCGGCATCTGCATCCGCACCAATGCCCATTGCAAGACGAGTGGCCTTTGCGCCGCGAGGTGCGGCAAGGAGTTCCGACAGGGGTGCCTCCCACTCGTCGCTCGGCAGCCCGTCGGAAACGAGCACAAGCGTGGGACGATAGGAACGTGAAGGGATCAGTTCCCGGTTCTCCACCAAGGAGCGGCATTCGCGAAACAAGGCCCCCATCGGGGTGCGACCGGCGGCAGAGAGCGGACGCCAAGCGGCGAGCGCATCCTTGGCCGGCAAGAAATCAAGGTGAGCACGGACTGTTTCTCCGAAGGCTAGGACGCCCACATGAACGGAGGCGCGAAAATCCGTTTCACGAGCCAAAGTGGCCAGAAGATCGCTCACGGCATTGTTGAGCGCCTGAATCTTGCCGCGCTCAGCCATGCTGCCGCTGGAGTCGAGGAGCAGAAGAAGCGGTAAGGGGCGCGCCTCCGGAAGGGCGAAATCACGAATAGCAGTGGACATGGTTCTCAAGTGAATCTGGGGGTCACAACGCGGATGTGACGCGCGCCGGACATTGAATATTTTGTAAACATCTGCGGCAATGGAGAATCGCCGGCATTGGATCGTTTCACGTTAGCTATCTTGAGCGGAGCGGAGTGAATTCGCGCTGCTGTCGTGGGCAGCAGAGCGTTTAGTCAAGCGGAGCGAGATGCGTGAGGTGCCAGCCCTGACAGACCGAGCACGGGTAGACTCGAAGGTAATCTGGTCTATGGTGACGGCGTTGAAAGGCGGCGTTACGGGCGGTGAGAGCGTCGCGCTTGGAAGGATAGGCCTTTTTCTGGCAACGAAAGATCGGTTGAGGGCGAGAAGTCGGAAAAAGCGGCGCGGGGCGAAGTGTAGCGTAGTCCAGGACTGTTAAGTTAGGTTGCATGTGCAGACCTTGGCGGATTCGCGCTCGAAACACCCGAAAACGGTCCTCCGCGGACCTCCGCATCCACATGCGACGTGCTCTCAGCTCTGTGCAACCTCAGGCACCTACCTAGGTTCGGACAGAGGTCCTGCGGTTGAAGGGCCTATTCGGA
>JAIXVY010000406.1 GCA_027482505.1 Opitutaceae bacterium
ACCGTCGAGCCCATGCAGGTCGGCTGGGTCATGACCGTCGAGCCCGCCATCTACATCCCCGAGGAGGGCTTCGCCGTCCGCCTCGAGAATGATGTGCTCATCACCGAGACCGGCCAGGTCGACCTCATGGCCGACATTCCGATCGAGGCCGAGGAGATCGAGGCGCTCATGAACCGCTCGCGCCGCCCCGCCGCCGCCCAGTCCCGCCCCGCCCGCAAAAAATGAGCCCGCTTCCGCTCCCCGGCCTCCGTCGCCTCGCCCGCCTCGTCCTCCCCGCCATGATCGCCCTCGCCTCGCTCGACGCCGCTCCGCGCGTCTACCGCGACCGCGTCGAACCTCGCTGGCTGGGCGAGACGGGACGGGACGCCACGCGCTTCTGGTATCGCGTCGACACCGGCCGGGATCGGACCGAGTTCATCCTCGTCGACGCCGAGACGGGCGTGCGCGCCCCGGCCTTCGACCATGCGCGCGTCGCCGCGGCGCTGTCTCGCCTGCTCGAAAAACCCGTCGAGGCGGACAAGCTTCCCGTCGACTCCCTCGAATTCTCCCAAGACGGCGCGCAGGTTATCCTCCAAGGCCGCGCCAAAGCCTGGCGGCTCGACCTCGCCAACTACGAACTCGCCCCCTTGGACGCCGCTTCCGTCGGCGCGGGCGAGGGCCTTCGCCCCCGGCGCGATGTTCGCGCCTCTCGTTCCGGCGGCGATTCCTCCGGCATTTTTTTCGTCAATCGCCGCGACGCCGAAGTCGACCTCTACTGGATCGATCAAACCGGCGAGCGCCGTCTCTACGGCAGCTTGAAGCCCGGCGAGGAGCGCGATCAAAACACCTATGCCGGCCACGCCTGGCTCGTCGCCGCCAAGAACGGTGACACCCTCGCGGTTTTCGTCGCCGAGGACCGCCCCGCCGTCGCCTCCATCACCGATACCTTCGATTTCGCCCCGGCCCGCCCGTCGCGCGTCGCCCAGGCCGCCGAGCGTCGCCAACGCGAGAACCGTCCCGAGGGCGTCCGCTCGCCCGACGGCCGCTGGGAGGTCGTCGTTCGCGGCGACAACCTCGCCCTCCGCGACGTCCGCGCGGGCAAGGAGGAGCCTCTCACCCACGACGCCCATGCGCTCTCCAGCTACGCCCGCAACGTCGAGGCCCGCCGCGCCATGGAGATGGACTACGACACCCGCGAGCCCGAGCGCCCCGAGCCCGAGGTCTATTGGTCGCCCGACTCCAGGCGCTTCGTCGCCATGCGCCACACCCCGGGCGGACAGCGCCGCGTGACGATGGTCCAGTCCTCCCCGCCCGACCAGCTTCAGCCCAAGCTGGTCACCATACCCTACCTCAAGCCCGGCGACGCCGTTCCCTACGCCAAGCCCCGTCTTTTCGAGGTCGAGGGCCGCCGCGAGATCGCCGTCGACGACGCTCTCTTCGCCAATCCCTGGTCCATCGGCGACGTCCGCTGGGCCGCCGACTCGGGCGAGTTCACTTTCCTCTTCAACCAACGCGGCCACCAGGCGCTCCGCATCCTCGGCGTCGACGCCGCCACCGGCTCCGTCCGTCCCGTGGTCGACGAGACCAGCAGCACCTTCATCTGCTACTCCGGCAAGTTCTTCTCCGAATACCTCGGCGACACCGGCGAGATCATCTGGATGTCCGAGCGCGACGGCTGGAACCACCTTTACCTCTACGACGCCAAGACCGGCCGCGTGAAGAACCAGATCACCCGCGGCGACTGGGTCGTCCGCGGCGTGGAGCGCGTCGACCGCGAAAAACGCGAGGTCTGGTTCACCGCCTCCGGGAAAAATCCCGGCGAAGATCCGTATCACATCCACCACTACCGCGTCGGCTTCGACGGCTCCGGCCTCGTCGCCCTCACCGCCGGCGACGGCACCCATTCGGTCGCCTACTCGCCCGATCGCCGCTACCTGCTCGATACCTGGTCGCGCGTCGACCTCGCGCCCGTCACCGAGCTCCGCCGCGTCTCCGACGGCTCCCTCGTCTGCCGCCTCGAGGAGGCCGACATCTCGGAGCTCGTTGCCGACGGCTGGCGTCCGCCCGAGCGCTTTTCGGCCAAGGGACGCGACGGCAAGACCGACATCTACGGCGTCATCCACCGCCCCAAGGACTTCGACCCCGCGAAAAAGTATCCCGTTCTCGAGGATATCTACGCCGGACCTCAGGACTCGTTCACCCCGAAATCCTTTCGCGCCCGCCACCGCTCGCAGGATCTCGCCGACCGCGGCTTCATCATCGTGAAGCTCGACGGCATGGGCACCTCCAACCGCTCCAAGGCCTTCCACGACGTCGCCTGGAAAAACATCGGCGACGCCGGCTTCCCCGACCGCATCGCCTGGATTCGCGCCGCCTCCTCCACCCGCCCCGAGATGGACCTTTCCCGCGTCGGGCTCTTCGGCACCTCCGCCGGCGGCCAGAACGCCCTCGGCGGCCTGCTCTTCCACGGCGACTTCTACCGCGCCGCCGTCTCGGACAGCGCCTGCCACGACAACCGCATGGATAAGATCTGGTGGAACGAGCAATGGATGGGCTGGCCCGTGGACGAGAGCTACGTGCGCAGCTCCAACGTTGCCAACGCCCACAAACTCACCGGCAAACTCCTCTTGATGGTCGGCGAACTCGACAAAAACGTCGACCCCGCCAGCACCTACCAGGTCGTCGACGCACTCATCCGCGCCGACAAGGACTTCGAGCTCCTCGCCGTCCCCAACGGCGGCCACGGCATCGCCGGCACCCCCTACGGCGCGCGCCGCCTGGCGGAGTTTTTCACCCGCGTCTTTCTGACGCCCCCGCAGCCATGAACCGCGCCCTCTCCCGCATCCTTACCGCCGCCGCGCTCTCCTTCCTTTCTGCCGTGTCCAGCCTCGCCCAACCCGCCGAAGACCGGCGTCTGCAGGACTATTTCCAGGCCTATCTGGAAGAAAACTTCCGCCTCCAGCCGATGAACGCCACCGGCCTGGGCGACCATCGTTACGACGCGGTTTTGGACGACATCTCGCCCGAGGCCCGCGCCCGGTGGAACGCGCTCGCCCGCCGCACGTTCGACGACTTGCCTCGCCGCGTTGATTTCCAGCGCCTCTCCCGCGACGGCCAGATCGACTTCGAGATCCTGCGCAACGAACTCGCCGCCCAGCTCTGGACCGCCGAGCAGCTCCGCCCTTTCGAGACGGACCCGCGCACCTACGGTCGCTATCTCAACGACAGCGTTTACGCCCTCGTGGCCCAGTCCACCGCGCCCAAGGAGACCAACGTCGCCAACGCCCTCGCGCGCATGGCCGAGATGCCGCGCATCCTCGCCGAGGCCCGTCGCTCCCTCACCCGCCCCGCCGCGCCCGTGCTTGAGACCGCCATCCGCCAAAACCTCGGCGCGATCAACTTCTACGAAAGCGAGCTCCTCGCCTACGTCGGCGACACGCCGCGCCGCGCCGAGCTCGCCGACGCGGCCGCCAAGATCGCCGCCGCCCTCCGCCAACACCAGGCCTTCCTAGAAAGCCTGCGCGCAAAGGCCGATCCCGAGTGGCGTCTCGGACCGGAAAAATTCGCCCGGAAATTCGCCTTCGAAATCGGCGCCGCCGTCGATCCCGAGCAAAACCTGGCCGACGCCGAGGCCGAGTTCGCCCGCGTGCGCCAGGAACTCCACGTCATCGCCCGCCAGCTTTGGCCGCTCTACTTTCCGAGCCGGGTCCCGCCGCCCGACGACGACGCCGGCCGCGCCGAGTTGGTCCGCCTCGTCACCGGCGCGGTCAACCAGGAACACCCCGACGCCGAGGGCTTGTTGCCCGCCGTCCGCGCCACCGTCGCCGACCTGAAGGCCTTCATCACGAAGCACGACTACCTGCGCCTGCCCGAGCCCGACCGCTGCGCCATCATCGAAATGCCCGAGTTCCGCCGCGGCAACTCCCTCGCCTACATGGAAAACTCGCCGCCCCTCGATCCCGAGGGTCCGAGCTACTACGCGGTCAGCCCGCCGCCCGCCGATTGGACCGAGGCCCAGAAGCGCAGCTTTCTCGAGGAATACAACGGCCACATGCTCAAGATCCTCACCCTGCACGAGGCCTACCCCGGCCACTACGTGCAGATCGAGTATGCCAACCGCCACCCGTCGCTCATTCGCCGCGTGCTTCAATCCGGCAGCTACATCGAGGGCTGGGCCGTTTACAACGAGGTCTCCATGCTCGACGCCGGGTTCGGCGAAGGCGACCTGCGTCTCCGCCTGATGCAGCTGAAATTCTACCTGCGCGCCGTAGCCAACTCGATCCTCGACTACCGGATGCACTGCGCCGCGATGACGGACGAGGAGGCCCTGCGCCTGCTCGTCGACGGAGCCTTTCAGTCCGAGGGCGAAGCGAAACTGAAAATCGTCCGCGCCAAGCAGAGCTCCGTGCAGCTCAGCACCTATTTCGTCGGCCGCATGGCGCACTACCGCCTGCGACAGGCCGTTCAGCGCGAACTCGGCGAATCCTTTTCGCTCGGCCGCTACCACGAGGCCGTGATGAGCGTCGGCTCCGTCCCGCCTAAATACCTGCCCGAACTCGTCCGCCTCCGCCTCGCCCAGCCCCGCTAAACCGTCCCGCATGCACGCCCCCGGCTCCTCGGCCCAGACCCCGCCCTCAACCCCGCCCGGAGCCGTCGCCAATCGCCGGCACCCGCGTGGGCTCGCCACGCTCTTCTTCACCGAGATGTGGGAGCGCTTCAGCTACTACGGCATGCGCGCCCTTCTCGTCCTCTTCATGGTCGACGCGGTCAGCGGCGGCATGGCGCTCGACGACAAGACCGCCACCGCGATCTACGGGCTCTACACCGCGGCGGTTTATCTGATGTCCCTGCCCGGCGGCTGGCTCGCCGACCGTCTCTGGGGCGCGCAGCGCGCCGTCTGGATCGGCGGCATCGTCATCGCCCTCGGTCACTTCACCCTCGCCCTGCCTTGGACGCAGACCTTCTACCTCGGCCTGGTGCTCGTCGTGATCGGCAGCGGCGTGCTCAAGCCCAACATGAGCGGCCTCGTCGCCGAACTTTACCCCGAGGGCGGCGCGCGCCGCGACGCCGGCTTCACCATCTTCTACATGGGCGTGAACCTCGGCGCCGCCCTCGGCCCGCTGATCTGCGGCTGGCTGGCCACCAGCCTGGGCTGGCACTGGGGCTTCGGCGCCGCCGGCGTCGGCATGATGCTCGGACTCGTTCAGTTTCGCCTTTCCCGCGCCTGGCTCGGCGAGGCCGGCCTCC
Source organism: Opitutaceae bacterium (assembly GCA_027482505.1). Classification (GTDB taxonomy): domain Bacteria; phylum Verrucomicrobiota; class Verrucomicrobiia; order Opitutales; family Opitutaceae; genus IMCC26134_A. The sequence continues at coordinate 5,227 of JAIXVY010000406.1, forward strand.
GCCGCGGCAACGAGAGCCCTCTTCACATCGCCGAGCGCGCGCTGCTCCACGGCGGCACCGCCGCCGTCATCGTGATCACCGCGCTCGCGATCACGGGTCTAGTCACTCTCGACCCCGTCTCCATCGCGCGCTGGGCCACCTACGTCATCTTGGCCATCGCCGCCGCCTACTTCGCCGGGGTCTTCGCCTTAGGTCGCCTCGACCCGACCGAGAAAAAGCGCGTCTCGATGATCCTCGTCCTCTTTATCGCCTCCGCCCTCTTCTGGGCCGGCTTCGAGCAGGCGGGCTCGTCGTTCAATCTCTTCGCCGAGCGTTACACCGACCGCCGGCTCGACTGGTTCAACTACACCGTGCCCGCCGCCTGGTTCCAGGCCCTCGGTCCTGTTTTCATCATCGCGCTCGCGCCCGCCTTCGCCGCGCTCTGGGTCTGGCTCGCCCGACGCCAGCTCGATCCATCGATCCCGGTGAAATTCGGCCTCGGCCTGCTTCTCCTCGCCGCGGGTTTCGTCGTCATGGCCGGCGCCTCGCGCGTGGTCGTCGCCGGCGACGCCGCCCTGCCCGCGTGGCTCATCAGCACCTACCTTTTGCACACCTTCGGCGAACTCTGCGTCAGTCCCGTCGGCCTCAGCTCCGTCACCAAGCTCGCCCCGCGCCGCTTCGTCGGCCAGATGATGGGCATCTGGTTCCTCGCCACTTCGCTCGGCAGTCTCATCGCGGGGTTGCTCGCCGGCGAGTTCCATGGCGACCGGGTCGCGGAGTGGCCCGCGATGTATCTCAAGATAATCATACTCCCGGTCGCGGCCGGCCTGCTCTTGATCGTCTTTTCGCGTCCCATCAAGCGCCTCGTCGCCGGCGCGCATTGACGCGCCGCGCCGGCTCGCCACGCAGCGGAGATATCCTTCAGGGTCGTCACACGCCATCGCGTGTCCGAAAACAATTCACCCCACCCCGATGAAGACAGCTTCCGCCTCCTTTATTCCTCTCGTTCTTGCCGCCCTTTCCCTCGCGTTTGCCCTGCCCTCGCCAGGTTCGGCCGCGACCGCCAAGACGAAGGCTCACACGACCTTCACCCCCGACGGAGCCTGGTGCTGGTTCAGCGATCCGCGCGCCATCTACCGGAAGGGCACAATCTACGCCGGGTGGATGACCAGCGACGGCTCCGTCCAGATCGGGGCGATGGACGCGGCCTCCGGCTCCGTTCGTATCTCCACGCTCGCCGAAAAATTCGAGGTCGACGACCACGACAACCCCGCCCTGCTTTTCCTCCCCGACGGACGCCTGGCCGCCTTTTACTCGCTCCACGCCAAGGGCGACATGCGCATGCGCGTCGCCAAGCAGGCCGAAGACATCCGGGAATGGACCCCGGAGCGTTCGCTCGGCTTTGAAGGCACCGGCTCTCAAGGCGTCACCTACGCCAACCCCGTGCTCCTTGGAGAAGAGAACAACACGATCTACCTCTTCTGGCGCGGCTCGGACTTCAAACCCGCCTTTTCCGTATCCAAAGATCTCGGTGAAACCTGGAGCAAGCCGCGCACTCTCCTGCGCGGTTCGGCCGCCGGGGCCGACAACCGACCCTACGTCAAGATTGCCAGCGACGGCCGCAAACGGATCGATTTCGCCTTCACCGACGGCCATCCGCGCAACGAGCCTGCCAACGGCCTCTACTTCCTCCGCTACGAGAACGGCGTGTTCACCAAAGCCGACGGCACCCGCGTCGGAGGCATGGAGGACCTTCCCCTCGACCCGGCCAAATGCGAACGCATCTACGACGGCGCCACCGCCGGCCGCGCATGGATCTGGGATATCGCCGAGCGACGAGGCCAGATCGCCGTCGCCTACACCAGACTGCCCCGGGAAAACGATCACCGTTATCATTACCTGCGTTGGGACGGGAAACAGTGGCTCGACTCCCCGATCGTCGAGGCGGGCGCGTGGTTCCCGCAAACTCCGCCCGGCGCGGTCGAACGCGAACCGCACTACTCCGCCGGGCTCGCCATCGACCCGCTCTACATCGAGAACATCTACCTCTCCCGCCCTGTCGGCGGAGTGTGGGAAATCGAAAAATGGCGCACCCCGGACAAGGGCCGCTCCTGGACCAGCGAGCCCGTCACGCGCGGTTCCTCCTCCGGCAACGTGCGCCCGTTCGTGGTGCGCAACGCTCCGCGCGGCGAACCCTACCTGATGTGGATGAACCTCGACGGCCGCTACGTTCACTACACCGATTACCTGACCTCGCTTCGGATAAACCGCCGCGCCGCCGCCGACGCCCACGCCCCGCTTTCCCCCTCCTTCGAACCAGCCGCCATTCTGACCGCCATGCGCCGCGTCGGCGACTGGGACCTCGCCCACGACTGGCGCATCCGGCCCGACGACTGGGTCGTCACCGTGGGCTACACCGGCCTCCTCGCCCTCGCCGACACGAGCGGCGACGCCCGTTACCGCGACGCCCTCCACGCCATCGGCGAGGCCAACGAGTGGAAGCTCGGCCCGGCTAAATATTTCGCGGACGACCACTGCATCGGCCAGACCTATGCCGAGCTTTTCCTGCGCGAACGCGACCCGCGCATGATCGCCCCCATGCGCGCCCACTTCGACGCCATCCTCGCCGCGCCCAAAGACGATGATCTCCGGATCAACAGCCGGGGCGCCTTCGACAAGTGGTCCTGGTGCGACGCGCTTTTCATGGCGCCTCCGGCCTGGATCCGTCTTTGGAAAGCCACGGGCGACGCGCGCTACCTCGATTTCGCGGTCACGAACTGGTGGAAGACCAGCGACTATCTCTACGACCGGGAAGAACACCTGTATTTCCGCGACAGCTCCTTTTTCGCCAAACGCGAGGCCAACGGGGAAAAAGTGTTTTGGAGCCGCGGCAACGGCTGGGTGATCGGCGGTCTCGTCCGCATGCTCCAGCTTCTCCCTGCGGACCACCCCTCGCGCCCGCGTTTCGAGGAGCAATTCCGACAAATGTCCGCGCGCCTGCTGTCCCTTCAACAGGCCGACGGCATGTGGCGCTCCAGCCTGCTCGACCCCGCGGGCTATCCTTCCAAGGAAACCAGCGGCACCAGCCTCATCACCTACGGCCTCGCTTGGGGCGTGAACAAGGGGCTGCTCGACCGCGCCCGCTACGCCCCGGCCGCGGCCAAGGCCTGGGAGGCGCTCGTTTCCTGCGTGGAACCGGACGGCCGCCTCACCCACGTCCAGCCCGTGGGCGCCGCCCCGCAGCGCTTCGATCCCCGCCACACCGACGCGTTTGCCGTGGGCGCGTTTCTCTTGGCCGGCAGCGAGGCGCACAAGCTGGCCGAGACGGCGCGGTGATGCGCCGCGGCCGTTACCGCGCGAAGTCTTTGTATCATAAAAATACAAACCGCTCCGCAGCCCGCGGACCTTGCCTCCACCGCGGCCGCGGAGCCTGATTTTCAAAAGCCCGCCCACCATGTTCTTTTCCCCGAACCACCGCAGTCTCGCGCCGCTTCGTCTGGCGCTTCCGGCCCTTTTCCTTTCTTGCGGCGTGCTTCCCGCCGAGCCCGTTCCCCTGTCCGCGCCGGCCTTGCCCTTATCCGCCGTGCGCCTGACCGGCGGACCGCTCAAGCACGCCCAGGACCTCAACGCCGCCTACCTCCTCAAACTTGAGCCCGACCGCATGCTCTACCACCTGCGCGAGCGCGCCGGACTCCCGCCCAAGGCCGCCTCCGGCTACGGCGGCTGGGATGGAGGCGGTCGCCAGCTCACCGGCCATATCGCCGGCCACTACCTCTCCGCCGTCAGCCTGATGTATTCGGCCACCGGCGACGTCCGCTTCAAGGAACGCGCCGACTACATCGTGTCCGAGCTGAAACTCATCCAGGACGCGCAGGGCGACGGCTACATCGGCGGCCTCCAGGCCGAGGTCCGTGTCGACGGCAAGAAGGTGCTCGTCGACGGCAAGCGTCGCTTCGAGGACCTCGCCCGCGGCGTCAACGAGAGCGGCGGCTTCGACCTCAACGGCATGTGGTCGCCCTGGTATGTGCAGCACAAGCTCTACGCCGGCCTGCGCGACGCCTACCGCCACACCGGCAACCGCGTCGCCCTCGAGGTCGAGGTGAAGTTCGCCGAATGGGCCGACGGCATCCTGTCGAAGCTGAGCGAGGAGCAGATCCAGAAGATGCTCGCCACCGAGTTCGGCGCGATGAACGAGATCTTCGCCGATCTCTACGCCGACACCGGCGACGCCCGCTGGAAAAAAGCCTACCGCTACTTCGAACACCGCGCGCTTGTCGACCC
>JAIXVY010000440.1 GCA_027482505.1 Opitutaceae bacterium
AACGAGATCAAGGAGCGCATCACCGTCGCCGCGACGGACGTGGACGTGCTCATCACCGAGATCGGCGGCGCGACAGGCGACATCGAGGGACTCCCGTTTCTCGAGGCGCTGCGCCAGTTCGCGCTCGAGCAGGGGCCGCGCGACGTGGTGTTCCTCCACGTCACGCTCGTGCCCTACCTCGCCGCGGCCGGCGAGCTGAAGACCAAGCCCACCCAGCAATCGGTCGCCAAGCTGCGCGAGATCGGCATCCAGCCCCACGTGCTCGTCTGCCGCACCGAGCATCCCCTCGAGCCCGGCCTGCGCGACAAGTTGTCCATGTTCTGCAACGTGCCGGTGAAGGCCGTCATCGAGTGCTCGGACGTGAAGTCGATCTACGATTTGCCCATCGCCCTGCAAAAGGAAGGTCTCGACCAGCTCGTCATCGATCTTTTCGGCCTCAACAAGCCCCAGCCCGAGCGCAACGTCTGGGCCGAGCTGTCCCGCAAGATCAACAACCCCGCGCACCACGTCCGCATCGGCGTCGTCGGCAAATACATTGAGCTCCAGGACGCCTATAAATCCGTCTACGAGTCCGTCACCCACGCCGGCATCGCCAACAACGCCAAGGTCGAGATCGTGCGCATCGACGCCGAGGATCTGGAAAAGCGCGGCGGCACCTCCCTGCTCAAGGGCCTCGCCGGCATCCTCGTCCCCGGCGGCTTCGGCGACCGCGGCACCGAGGGCAAGATCATCGCCGCCCGCTACGCCCGCGAGAACAAGGTGCCCTACTACGGCCTTTGCCTTGGTCTCCAGATCGCGGTCATCGAGTTCTGCCGCAACGTCCTCAAGCTGAAGGACGCCAACTCCACCGAGTTCGACCCGAATTCTCCGCACCCCGTCATCAACATGATGGAGGAGCAGAAGAAGATCATCGACAAGGGCGCCACCATGCGCCTCGGCAGCTACGAGTGCGCCCTCACGCCCGGCTCCAAAGCCCAAAAGGCCTACAAGGCCGACAGCATCCGCGAGCGCCATCGCCACCGCTACGAGGTGAACAACGCCTACGTCGGCCAGATCCAGCGCGCCGGCATGCTCGTCTCGGGCGTGAATCCCCGCCGCAACCTCGTCGAGATCGTCGAGCTGAAGGATCACCCCTTCTTCCTCGCGGTGCAGTTCCACCCCGAGTTCCAGTCCAAGCCGCTTCAGCCGCACCCGCTCTTCGCCGCGTTTGTCGCCGCCGCGCTCAAGGGCGCGAAACCGGCGAAGGGCGCGAAAGCAACCGCGAAGAAAAAGCCCGCCACCGCCAAAAAATCGAAAGCCTGATTTTTAATCACGGATCACACGGATCATCACGTATGGAAACGCCGCGTCGCGTGATCCGCGTTCATCCGTGAAATCCGTGGTTAATTCTTTTCCCATGCCACTTTTCGATCCGAAAAAACTCCTCGTCCTCGCCGGCCCCTGCTCGCTCGAAAACGAGAAGGTCGTGCGCGCCGTCGCGGAAAAACTCGTCGCGATCCGCGCGAAGCACCCCGAGCTGAACCTCGTTTTCAAGGGCTCCTTCGACAAGGCCAACCGCACCTCCATCAGCGGCGGCCGCGGCACCGGCCTCGAGACCGGGCTCGCCCTTCACGCCCTCGTGAAGCGCGACTACGGCCTGCCCTGCGTGACCGACGTCCACGAGAGCGACCAGTGCGCCCCGGTCGCCGCCGTTTGCGACGTGTTGCAGATTCCCGCCTACCTCTGCCGCCAGACCGATCTGCTGCTCGCCGCCGCCGCCACCGGCAAGACGGTCAACGTGAAGAAAGGCCAGTTTCTCTCGCCCAACGACATGGTTCATGTCGTCGGCAAGCTGAAGGCCGGCAACGCCGCCGAGATCTGGCAATGCGAGCGCGGGGCCACCTTCGGCTACAACAACCTCGTGGTCGACATGCGCACCTTCCCCATCATGGCGAAGAACGGCTATCCGACCATCCTCGACGCCACCCACAGCGTGCAGCTCCCCGGCGCCGGCGGCGGCAAGAGCGGCGGCCAGCGCGAGTTCGTGCCCACCCTCGCCTTCGCCGCGCTCGCGGCCGGCGCGGACGGGCTCTTTATCGAAACGCATCCCGATCCCGACAACGCGCTCTCCGACGGTCCCAACATGGTTCCGCTCGACCAGCTCGAGGCCTTGCTCGCCAAGTGCCTCGCTTTTTGGCGTCTGGCGCGCTCCTGAGCCGCGAGATTTTGAGTTTTCGCCCTTTTTTGTCCGTCCGCGTCCGCGTTACGCCTCGCGGTTGACCGCAACCCGGCGCAAGCCACTCTGTCCGTCTTCGAAACCCGCATGGCCACCTTCCTCATCGACATCCCCGTGCCCAGCATGGGGGCGACCGTAAACGAGCTGACCGTGATCGACCTCAAGGTAAAGGCGGGGGATCCGGTCAAAAAGGGCGGCATCGCCGCCGAGCTGGAGAGCGACAAATCCGTCTTCGAAGGGGAGGCGCCCTGCGACGGCGTCGTGAAGGTCGTGCATTGCCGCGCCGGCGACATCATTCGCTCCGGCGATCTCTTCCTCAGCATCGAGACCGCGGATGAATCCCTGCGGCATCTGGAATCCAAGGGCGGCGCATCCCTGCCCTCCGCCGCCCCCGCCCAGGCGCCGGTCGTGCCCAAGCCCGCCGCCCCCGCGGCCGCTCAAGCCGCGACTCCGCGTCCCGTCGCCGCGCCCGCTTCCGCGGCCGCCGGCGGCCTGCTGTGGACTCCGCGCGCATCCAAGCTCGCGCAAGAGGCCGGCTTGGATCCGGCCTCGCTTGGCGGAATCGCCGGCACCGGTCCGGGCGGCCGCATCACCGGCGAGGATTTCCAAGCCTGGCTCGCCACCCGCCCCGCCGCGCCCGGCGCCTCTGGCGCCGCCGCCAGCCTTGCGCCCGCGACTATTCTCGCCGCCGCGCCGGCCGACGACACCGTTTGCATCGCCGGCGTCGGCTACGCCGTGCCGAAAAACGTCCGGCCCACCAGCGAGATCTTGAAAGCCTTCCCCGGCCGCACCGAGGCGGAGATGCACAAACTCACCGGCATCCACGAGCGTCGCTACGCCGGCCCCGAGGAGACCGCCACTTCGCTTGCCGCGACCGCGGTGAAGAACGCCCTCGCCCAGGCCGGCCTGGCCGCGTCGGAGATCGACGGCATCGTGCTCGCCACGATCATTCCCGACCAGCCCGTGCCCTCGATGGCCAGCGCCCTCGCCCGCGAGCTGGGTTGCCCGAAGGCGCTCGCCTTCGACCTCAACGCCGCCTGCTCCGGCTGGCTCTACGCGCTCGAGGTCGGCCGCGCCTTCGTGCGCGGCGGCACGGCGAGGAATATCGTTGTCGTCACCGCCGAGCTGCTTTCCCGCATCACCAATCCCAACGACCACGAGACCGCCTTCCTCTTCGGCGACGGAGCCGGCGCGGCCGTGCTCACTTGCGCGTCCGGCGGCCATCGCCTGCATCGCATGGCGCTCTCCGGCGACGCCGCCCACTTCGCCGCCATCCAGCGTCCGGGCGGCGGCGCGGCCCGCCCCGTGCCCTGCGCCGACGGCAGCGACCGCGACGACTTTTATCTCCAGATGGACGGCGCCGCGGTGTTCAAGAACGCCGTCATCGCCTTCGCCGACCAGATCGAGAAGACGCTCCAGCGCCACGCCCTGAAGCCCGAAGACATCGCGTGGATCGTGCCCCACCAGGCCAACGAGCGCATCCTGCGCGCCGTGGGCAAGCGCGTCGGCATACCCTACGAGAAGTTCGTCGTGACCATCGCCAAATACGGCAACACCTCCGGCGCGTCGGTCTCGATGGCGCTGGGCTGGGCCGCCGAGGAAGGCATTTTTAAACCGGGCGACAAAATCATCTTCTGCTCGGTCGGCGCCGGCCTGACCTACGCCGGCGGTTTGCTGGTGTGGTGAGTAGGGTTGGAAGGTAAAGTGTAGCAAGGCAGCCGCGATTTCGGCCCCGCGTTTGTCCGCCTCTGGACATCGCGTGGGCTTATCCACCTAGGTGTATTTCGTTTTTGGTTTTCGCACTCACGGCTTGGTTTGGGGTCTGGTTTGGCCTACCAGTTTCTTTTACCGTGCGTTCCTCCCCCCTGATTCGTTTTTTGTTTGGTCTGGTGACTGCGGTCTTCGCGGCAGCCTTCGTCTCGCCGCTTATTGCGGATGAGCGCATCCGCATCGTGGCCGCCAATCTCACCAGCGGCAACGGCCAGGACTACGATCTCGGTCACGGCAGCCGCATCCTCCAGGGCCTCCAGCCCGACATCGTGCTGATCCAGGAATTCAAC
>JAIXVY010000490.1 GCA_027482505.1 Opitutaceae bacterium
CCACAGCCTCACCATTCTCTACACCGCGCCGACCGCGATCCGCGCCTTCATGCGCTGGGGCGACAACTACGTCCTCAAGCACCGCCTCGACTCGCTGCGCCTCCTCGGCTCGGTGGGCGAGCCCATCAGCCCCGAGGCCTGGCAGTGGTATCACAAGATGATCGGCAAGGGACGCTGCCCCATCGTCGACACCTGGTGGCAGACCGAGACCGGCTCGATCATGATCGCGCCCATCCCGGGCGTGACGCCCTGCAAGCCGGGCTCCGCCACGCTGCCCTTCTTCGGCGTGTCGATCAAAGTCGTGGATGAGAACGGCAAGGAGGTGCCGCGCGGCACCGGCGGCAAACTCGCCATCACCAAGCCCTGGCCCTCGATGCTGCGCACGCTCTGGAACGACGCCCCGCGCTTCAAGCAGGCCTACTTCTCCGAGTTCCCCAAGCACCCGGACTGGTATTTCACCGGCGACGGCGCGCAGCAGGACAAGGACGGCTACTTCTGGATCGTCGGTCGCATCGACGACGTGCTCAACATCTCCGGCCACCGCATCGGCACCGCCGAGGTCGAGGCCGCGCTCGGCGGCCATCCGGCCGTCGCCGAGGCCGCCGCCGTGGGCAAGCCCGACGAACTCAAGGGCCAGGCCCTCGTCGTCTTCGTCTCGCTCAAGAATGGCGTGACCGCCTCGGACGAACTGAAGGAGCAACTCCGCGCCCACATCGGCAAAGAGATCGGTTCCTTCGCCAAGCCCGACCAGATCCGCATCGCCGCGGCCCTGCCCAAGACGCGCTCCGGAAAAATCATGCGCCGCATCCTCAAGCAGATCGCCGCCGGCGGCGAAGTGAAGGGCGACACCAGCACGCTGGAGGATTTCTCCGTCGTGGCCGCCTTGCAGGCCGAGGATTGAGATCTCGGTCGGGAGCGTCTGGCGACGACGGCGTCCGCCCGATTTGCCACCGCCCGTCGCGCCACCCCGAAAACCGGGGTGGCGTTTTTTGTTTCCGTTGCGCCGCGCGCTCCCGAGCCTTCGCCAAATTCTGGCGCGTCGGCGTGGAATGCCTGCTTGACACCGCCCCGCGCGCCCCGTGTTTTCCAACCTTTTCCAAATCCACAGACCTCGTTCCAAGACCTTCCATGGCCCTTAAAATCCGCCTCTCCCGCATCGGCTCCACCCACAACCCGATTTATCACGTGGTCGTCGCCGAAGCCCGTTCCCGCCGCGATGGCGCCGCCACCGAGATCCTCGGCACCTACAATCCCCGCGCCAAGAAGGACGTCCTCACCCTCAAGGTTGACCGCGTCGACTACTGGATCTCCAAGGGCGCCCTCCCCACCGACACCGCGAAGGGTCTCATCAAGACCGCTCGCAAGGCCGCCGCTCCGGCCGCCTAAGACTCTCTGTTTTTAACGCAGAGACGCAGAGTCGCAGAGAAATTTTCGGGCCTCGGAGGTAAATAGCCTCCGGGGCCTTTGATTTTCCGGCTTCCTCCGAGACTCCGCCAACCTGCGACGAAGTAAGTCGTCACCCCGACCATGCTGCAGATCGACGTGCTCACGCTCTTCCCGCGCATGCTCGACGGCTTTCTGGCCGAGAGCATTCTCGGCAAGGCCATCGAGGCGAAGCGTCTCGGCGTGACCGTGCACGACTTGCGCGCCTGGTGCGTCGACAAGCACAAGACCGCCGACGACCGTCCCTTTGGCGGCGGAGCCGGCATGGTGATGAAGCCCGAGCCGGTCGTCACCGCCATCGAGCAGCTCCAGACGCCGGGCTGCCGGCGCATTTATCTCACGCCCGACGGCGCGCCGTTCAGCGAAAAAATCGCCCGCGAACTCTCCACGCAGCAGCACCTCGTCCTGCTCAGCGGCCACTACGAGGGCATCGACCAACGCATCCGCGACACGGTCATCGACCAGGAAATCAGCATCGGCGACTACGTGCTCACCAATGGCACTCTGCCCGCCGCCGTGGTCATCGACGCGCTCGCCCGTTTCATTCCCGGCGTGTTGGGAGATGAAAATTCGTTGACACACGAATCCTTCACCGGTCGTTTGCTCGACTTCCCGCAATACACGCGTCCCGCCGAATTTCGAGGTCAGTCCGTGCCGAAAGTGCTCCTTTCGGGCAATCACGCTGAAATCGAGAAGTGGCGACACGAGAAGCGCGTGGAAAAAACCCGTCAGGTCCGACCCGATTTACTCAAAAACTAACCTCACCTTTTACCGTCCATGAATCCGATCATCAAAGAGATCACCGCCGTCCAGATCCGCTCCGTTCCCTCCTTCAAGGTGGGCGACGGCGTCAAGGTCCACACCAAGGTCCGCGAGGGCGACAAGGAGCGCGTGCAGCTCTTCTCCGGCATCGTCATCGCCCGCAAGGGTCATGGCATCCACGAGACCTTCACCGTTCGCCGCATCAGCTACGGCGAGGGCGTCGAGCGCGTGTTCCCCGTCAACTCCCCCAACATCGAGAAGATCGAGGTGGATCGCGAGTCCGAGATCGGCCGCGCCCGTCTCTATCACCTCCGCGACCTGAAGGGTAAGGCCGCCATGCAGGTGAACGTGAAGCGCACCGACAACGCCGAGTCCGCCAGCGCCTAAGGTTTCCCCGACCCGATTTTAAAAGCCCCGACCGCAAGGCCGGGGTTTTTTTATGCCCATCCCCGGCCGGGTGAAACCACCGGTCGGGACGGAACCATCCGCACAAAGCCGACCCATGAGGCGGTCTGTTCCCCGTCTGCACCTTTTTTCATGCCCTTTGTGCTTCCCCCGCCGCCCGCGGGCTTCCTACATCTGAACCTTTCGCCGTTCTCCGGCCTTTAAATCCCGATCTACTCCTCGCTTCCTTTTCCCATATGGCACTCGACCTCGCCCTCCTCGCCCAAGCCGCCAACCAGGCCCGTGGCCTCGCCATGGACGCCGTCCATAAGAGCAACTCCGGCCACCTCGGCCTCCCCCTCGGCGCCGCCGAGATCGGCGCCGCCCTCTACGGCGGCGCGCTCTCGCACTGCCCCAACGCCCCCCGCTGGCTCAACCGCGACCGCTTCGTCCTCTCCGCCGGCCACGGCTCGATGTTCATCTACTCCTGGCTGCACCTCAGCGGCTACGACCTCCCCCTTGAGGAGGTGAAGAACTTCCGCCAGCTCCACTCCAAGACTCCCGGCCACCCCGAGTTCCACGAGACGCCCGGCGTCGAGTGCACCACCGGCCCCCTCGGCCAGGGCATCGCCAACGCCGTCGGCTTCGCCGTCTCCGGCAAGATGGCCGCCGCCCGCTTCAACACCGAGACCCACCAGATCTTCGACAGCCACGTCATCGCCCTCGCCGGCGACGGCTGCATGCAGGAAGGCGTCGCCCTCGAGGCCGTCTCCTTCGCCGCCCACCAGCAGCTGGACAACCTCATCCTCATTTTCGACTCCAACGACGTCACCCTCGACGCCATGGCCAACAAGTCGCAGGACGACGACTTTGTAAAACGCTTCAAAGCCCTCGGCTGGAACGTACAGCTCGTCAACGGCCACGACATCGAGGCCGTCGCCCGCGCCATCGCCAAGGCCAAGAAGGCCACCGGCGCGCCCAACCTCATCATCTCCAAGACCACCATCGCCAAAGGCATCCCCGAGGTCGCCGGCACCGCCAAGGGCCACGGCGAAGGCGGCGCGAAGTTCATCGACGCCGCCCGCGCCGGTCTCGGCCTCCCCGCCGATCAACACTTCTTCGTCAGCCCCGAGGTCCGCGCCCATTTCGACGGCCTCAAGAAGAAGGCCGAGCGCGCCTACAAGAAGTGGACCAAGCTCTTCGCCGAGTGGGAAGCCGCCAACCCCGAGAAGGCCGCCCTGCTCAAGAGCCGCGGCGCCGCCGTCACCGCCGAGGAGCTCCTCGCCGCCGTGCCCGCCTTCGTCCAGGACGTGAAGCTCGCCTCCCGCGCCGCCGGCCAGCAGGTGCTCCAGCCCCTCGCCGCCAAGCTGCCCCTCCTCATCGGCGGCTCCGCCGATCTCTACGGCTCCACGCTCAACTACATCGCGAGCGACAAGGACTTCGAGGTCGCGAATCGCGCCGGTCGCAACATCCGCTTCGGCATTCGCGAGCACGCCATGGCCGCCATCGCCAACGGTCTCGCCTACGACGGCATCTTCAAGCCCTCGGTCGCGACCTTCCTCGTCTTCGCCGACTATTCGCGTCCCGCGATGCGCCTCGCCGCGCTGTGCAAGCTGCCCGTCACCTACATTTACACCCATGACTCCGTGGGCGTGGGCGAGGACGGCCCGACGCACCAGCCGGTCGAGACCGTCTCCGGCCTCCGCGTCATCCCCAACCTCGACGTGATCCGCCCCGGCGATCCGGAAGAGACCGCCGGCGCCTTCGCCGCCGCCTTCTCCCGCCAGGACGGCCCGACCCTCCTCGCCCTCTCGCGCCAGGCCATGCCGATTCTCAACGAGATCCCGGTCGAGGCCCGCCGCGCCGGCGCGCAGCAGGGTGGCTATGTCGCCATCCGCGAGACCGCCGAGCTCACCCACATCCTCCTCGCCACCGGCACCGAGCTCTCGCTCGCCGTCGCCGCCGCCAAGCAGCGCGGCGCGGGCGTGCGCGTCGTCTCCATGCCCTCCTTCGAGCGCTTCAAGCGCCAGTCCGCCGAGTATCGCGAGAGCGTGCTGCCCTCCGGCTGCCGCAAGCGCGTCGCCATCGAGGCCGGCGTCACCGGTCTCTGGTATCAATTCGTGGGTCTCGACGGCAAGGTGGTCGGCATCGACCGCTTCGGCATCAGCGCCCCCGGCGGCACCGTGATGAAGGAGCTCGGCATCACCGCCGAGGCCGTCGTCGCCGCCGCCCGCAGCCTCTAAGCCGGGATTACATAGCTGCTTTATTCGGGGCGGGCCCAACCGGGTCCGCCCTTTTTATTGTCATATTTTGCCATCCTGGCCCGCCAATATGGTAAAATACCCCAAGGTAGCGGTGCTCCGCCGGGTTATCTTTTCCGGGTCAATAAACCGGCCGTCGCCACGCTTGGGCCGCGGTATTTACCGGGACGCGATCAGGGCGGAAGCACGGACGGAGACGCGATAATACACGAAAATGAGGGGTATCGGCCCTCTCATGACCACCGTCCGGACCGTTTTTTCGCTTTTTCCCGTATCGGGCGAGGCTGCGGCACAACTGGGTCTGCTTTTGCCTCAGGGCATTTAAAATAAAGCCGTGCCCGAACAGATGCAGGTCACTTTTGGCCGCGAAAGAACGCCAGGAGCGCAAAGGA
>JAIXVY010000396.1 GCA_027482505.1 Opitutaceae bacterium
CACCGTCACCACCCGGCAGCCGCGCAGGAGCGGATACCACACCGTGGCGGAAAAACCGAAACTGTGGAAAATCGGCAGGCAGCCCAGCATGACCGCCTCCGAAGGCAGGATGGAGAGCGAGGAGAGCTGCCAGCAGTTGGCCAGCACGTTGCGATGCGTGAGCACCACGCCCTTCGGCTCGCCCGCGCTTCCGCTGGTGAAGAGCACGCCGGCCTCGGCGCGGTCGCCTTTCTGGGGCAGACGCAGCAGCGCGGCCGTAAGCTGATTGGGCAGGACCCACGCGGCCAGCAACCAGGGCAGGATGGCCCGCTTGCCGCCCGCGGCCTGGATGGTCGCGGAGAAATCGCGCGTGTCCTCCGGCCAGGGGAAGTCGGGCAGCTTCGCGCGCAGCGCGTCCGCCGTCAGCACGGTGCGGATGCGGCCGATGCGCAGGCTGGCCTCCAGCGCGGCCCGGCCCGCGGTGAAGTTGAGATTCACCGGCGTCTTGCCCGCGATCAGCGCGGCCAGGTTGGCGATGGTCGAGCCGGCCCCCGGAGGCAGCACGATGCCGACGCGGTCCTCCGCCACCGTGCGGCGCAGGTGCCGCCCCAGCGCCGCCGAAACGCCCACGAGCTGCGCCGCCTTGATCTCGCGCCGCGCCGCCGTGCGATCGACGATCTCCACATGCCCGGGCCTGCGGCATAGCGCACGGACCACCTCGCGCCCGAGATGACGCTTGAGCTGAGGCCTTTCCTCAAAGGCGTCCCGCCCCAGGTCCAGCAGCGCCCGCCGCACCGAGGCCGCGTCGGCCGCCTCCGCCGCGAGCGGCTCGCCCCAGGCGACGCACACCGAGGTGCGCCGGACCCGCGGCCATTTGAAGAGGTAACGCTTTTCCGAAAACGAAAACACCGAGCCCCAGAGCCCGTCGTGAAACACCGGCACCACGGGGACGCCCGCGCGCCGGGCCATCAGCTCGAAGCCGCGCTCGATCTTCATGAGCTGGCCGGTGCGCGAGATAGCGCCCTCCGGAAACAAAAGGACGTATTCTCCCTTTTTCAGGCAATCGACCACCCGCCGCGTCGTGCCCAAGGCGTTTTCCGAAGACACGGGGATCGTTCCGGAAAGCCTGAACACCAGGCGGAAAAGCCAGGACGTGCGCGGCAGCGATTCGTGCCCGACGAAACGAATCGCGCGCGGACAGGCCACCTGCAGGACGATCACATCGACATAGGACAGATGATTGGCGAGCAGCAGGGCCCCGCCTTCGGGCAGGCGACTCGCGCCGAGGATTTTTATGCGATACAGGACGCGGACGAGCAGGCGCAGCGGCGCGGCGACCAGCCAGGGGGCGTATTGTGCTCTCATGGGTTGGAGTCGGGGGGAGTCTTGGATTCGTCGACGACGAGGTGCTTGAACCGATGGTAGGAAAAACCCACGCAAAGCAACACGAGCCCAAGGGCGATAAAGGCGATCACCCGGTGCAAAGTGGAATCCAAGTCGACCCACAACACGCGGGGAATGCACAGACCCAGCCCGAGCAGCCCCAGCCGGCGATAAACGGCCGCCCGGAGGAAAAGCCCGGTCATGAACAAAGCGACGGCCGCCAGCCCCCAGCCCACGGTCGCGTAGGGCGCAAGCCCTCCGCGCTGCGCCGCGAACAAGGCAAACCAAACCAAAAGAGCGCCGCCGCCCGCCAGCCGCCCGGACCAGCCCCGCGCTCTCCCCAGCCAGTAGCCCGCCGCGGCCAGCATCGCCCCGGCCGCGAGCACCGCGAAAAATCCCGCGCCCTGCGTTTCTCCATGGCGGATCATGGGTGTCAGCATCAAGGCCCTTCCCGCCAGCACCGCGCCGACGAGAGCCGCCACCACCGGAGCCGCCTCCACCCGGCCCGGCCGCGCGGCCAGCAGCGTGAGCGCCAGCAATCCGACATGCGCCCACACCTCGCCCGAACCCGCAAATACCGACGCCGCGACCGCCAGCCCGACGCCCGCGGCGAGCGCGACTTGCACGACATCCGCCCGCTCACGCCAGCCGGTCATCTCCGCTTTCCACGCGGCTGGCACGCGCGGCCAGACAAGGGCGGGCCCCCAGGCCAGCAGCGCCAGCGCGCTCCACGCCGCCGCGTCGCCGCCCTGCGCCAACAACGCGCCGATGCCCAACACGACCCAGCAGAACAGCGAAACCGCCAGCGCCGGACGCACTCCGGGCCTAAGCGCCAGCCCAAACGCCGCCACCGCCAACCCAGCCAGCCCCGCCCAGAAGCCGACGCCATTCAGGGCTTCGGCCAAAAACCGCACGGAAACCAAAGTCGCGCACAAGACCTGCACGCGTTCCGCCGTCTCCGCCAGCGGCTCCTCGCGGCGTATCGTGTCGGCGCTCCTGTTCGCGCGCAGCCACACCGGCAGGGCCCAGGCGAGCAGCGCCGCCGCCGCAAGGCTCCAGGCAGGCGAGCCCGCCATGTCCCGGCCAATCCAGCAGGCTGTGCCTGCCGCCGCGCAAAACGTGGCCAGCCAGACAAGATGACGATCCGTCACTCGGGTGGTCAGCCAGCTCGTCGCCAGGGCCAGCGCGGCCGCCACCGCCAAAGCCGATCCCGCGGGCAGCAACGCGAAGACGGTGAAAACTGCTCCCGCCGCGGCCGCCAGCCAGGCCAGAAAAGCCGCCCGGGATGAGCGCGCGCGGGCGCCGGCCCAAACCGCCGCGCCGATCACGACCAGGGCGTTCCACCCCAGCGCCCGGGGCGCGACGTCGCCCCACGCCTGTCGCCAAAGCCAAACCTGCGCGACGACTCCCAGCGCGGTCGCGCTCCATTTCGCCGCCTCCCCGCCCCGCCAAACCGCCGCGCCGGCCAACACGCCCGCCAGCGCCGCGGCATAGACGGGAGCCCACTCGGCGGGAGCCCAACGCGCCGTCGCCAGGGTCAGACCGAGCGCCGCCAGAAACGCCGCGCACGCCTCCACCCGCCGCCTCGCCGCCGGATCAGAAATCAGCCAACGGCCCGCCTCGGATGCGAGGAGCGTCAAGCCCACGGCAAACAAGGTCGTGCGCGCGGCCGGCCAGGAAACCACGGCCGCGGCCTCGGCTCCGCTTGCGAAGAAAAACAGGGTCGCCAGCGCCGCCGCCACCCAGCACGCGGCCGCCAGCACGCGCGAACCCAGCCGGCGCGCGGTCCACGCCAGGACCCAGGCCTGCACGAGCAGGGCGATCGCGGCGTTGCGGGCCCCCGCCACTTCGATGCACGCCAGCGCGGTCGCGCCCGCCGCCTTGGCGAGGAACACCGCCGCCACCGCGTCGTCCCGACCCGCCTGCAACGACCGCACCCAAGCGCCCAGACTCATCACAATCGCCGCGCCGACATAAAACACGGCCAACTCGTCCCGATGCCAGCCCACCGCGAACACCGCGCCGCAGCCCAGAGCCAGTCCCGCGTTCGTGGTTTGAAACCACTTCTCCTCCGCCGTCACCTCAGCGGCCGTCACCGACGCGGAGCGCCAGTCCCGGATAAAAAACAGCAACGCCGTCCCGACAAGGTAGGCCCAGGCCGCAAACGAGGGCGCGTCGCCCCCGCGCGCCGACCACAAGCCTAGCCCAAAGACCAGATAGGCCCCGGGCAGCGCGGCCACCGAAGGACCCTCCCAGCCAAGGCCACGACGCAACGCCACCGACATCGCCACCAGCGCCGCCGCCGCGCCCAGCGCGTAGCCCTCCAGCCCGCCCCACCCGGAAACCAGCGCGGTCGTCAGCCCCAGCGCGGTCGCCAGAGTGGCCACGGCCGCCGAGCGACGCCACAGCGCCGCGCCCACGATCGTCAGCACCGCCAGGCTCTGCGCCACGACCGACATCCACAGCTCGGGGAAAACCCTGACCGCCGGCAGGGCGTGGCCGGCGTAGGCCGCGAAGTATCCCAGCGACAAGCCGCCCGCGAACACCACCTCGCCGAAGGCCGGCAGCTTGCGCGCGAAAACGCGCCCCGCCGCCGTCACGCCCGCGGCGGCGGCGAGCAGTTCGAGAAACTTCACCCAAGGCGGCGTGCGCAACGAGACATACACGGCGAAAAACACCACGCCCGCCACCGCCAGCAGCGCGCCCACGCGCGTGGCCCACCACGCCCCGAGGCGCGCCTCCGCGCCTTCCGCGTCGCCCGCCGGCGGCAGCAATTGCAGGCGCCTCAGCCACTCGCGCAGCACGCGAGCCGAGTCGGAAGCCTCACTCGCCCGGCCCGCGCCCTCCGTCACGAAAGGATGGATACGCTTAGCGAGAGACGGCGCGGGCTGCGGCGCGGGCGCGGCGCCCGGAAACGGAGGGGGCGGCAATGGCGGAGGCGTCGCCTCCATGCGCAAGGCCTCCTCCTCCGTCCGCCCGGAAGCGGGGGCAGCGGAGGCGCTCGGCGAGCCCGCCTCCGCCGACTCCGCCTCCACCAGCTCCGTCAACGCCGCGAGGTCGCGGCGCGCGGTCGCCATTTCATGCTCAAGCCTGTCCAGACGGCGGGAGAGCTGATCGATTTCGTGGCGTGAACTCATGGAGCCCTCCCTTGCTTCGCGGGCAGGGTCCAGCGAACCGCGTCTTCACGCAGCGTCTTCAGCAGCGCGATGCCGTCGCGCATCTGCCGTTCGGACAATCTTCCCGTCACCTGGCTCACCACGGACGTGTAGCCCGGCGCAACTTTCTCCCAAAGCTTTCTACCCGGCCCCGTCAGGGTAACCCGATACACCCGGCGATCCGCCGGATCATCCGCCCGCCGCACCCAGCCGGCCGTCTCCATGCGATCCACCAGCCCGGTCACGTTGCTGCGATCCACCACCAACAAATCGGCCAGTTCGCGCTGGCTCACGCCGTCGGCCAGCTCCGGATCGGCAAGGAGGTTCAGCACATTGAACTGCGCGGCCGTCAACCCATGCGGCCGGAACAGGCGCGCGCTTTCGCGAAGAAACAAATCGGCCGTCGAGACGATATCGTGGACCAGACCGGGAGCGGACGCGGAGGACATGGCCGCAGACGGCCGCCATTTTGATGATATGTCAACCGTTTATAAGCCATCTCATTTCCCGGAAAAAAAGCCGCTCCGGCAATCTCGACCAGAGCGGCTGAGCGAACAGATAGAGCGGGACGATGCGCTGCGGCCGGTCAGTCCCGAAGACCGAGGTTGTTGCGCTCGTCCAAGGCCGCGGCCAGCGCGAGCATGGCGGAACGGTCGCCGGCGGACACGGCCGCGTTCACCCGGGCAAGGACCTGCGCGGTCGTCATGGGGTAGTCGACTTCGCCGGCTGCGGCGTTGAGCAGTGCGGCGACCGCGGCGCGGTAGAGGATTTTTTGCGCGCCGGCCACGCCCGATCCTCCGCCAAAGCCCAAAGCCTCGCGCAGGGAGGTGAAACCGAACAACCCATTCGAGAACCCCGCTTGTCCGAGGGTGGTCGACTCGGCGTAAGGCGCCGGCCAATCAGCGGGATGATTTTTCCAATAGCCGGGCGAGAGCCCTTCCGGCGCAAGGGGCGTGCCGCACACCGGCCCAAGGACAGAGGCGAAGCCCGGCGATGGACTGCCTGGGCAAAGCAAGGACTGCCCGTCGGCCCGCGCGGCGAACTGCACCTCCCCGACGCCCAACACCACTCCCTCGGGCAAGACTGACGGATCGAGCGTCAGCGTAAGAACGGCCGCCGCGCCAGCGGTGTCGTCGAGCCAGCTCAAACCGGTGAAGCTGATACCGTCCAATCCGGTGTCGGGATCGACCCAGAAGAGCAGAACGTTTCGGTCCGTCACGCCGGCCTGCGTCACCGAGCCCGCCACGACCAGCTGGTCCAGCGCCACGCCCGGCGCGCAAGTCGTGAAGTCGAGGGCGAAGGTGGCGTGGTTGAGACCCGGCGCGGCGGCGTCGAGCTTGCGGATTTTCCAGCTAAAATCGACCAGATCGCCACCGGGGGTCTGGCCGAGGTATTCGATTTCATATTCGCCATTGCTGGTTGCGACGGGAGCGGCGGACCCGGGCTGGGCGACGCCGAAAAGAACGAGTCCGAAGGCGAGTGCGAGAAGAGGGTTCATGCGTGGGATGGATGGGTTATCCACGGCGAAAACGCGCCGCGGAGGGCACATCGTGCCGCAAACCCGGCATCGCCCACAGCGGGAAGCCCCACCGCATTCTCCTCGGGGCGAAGACAGCGGAACGCTCCGGCCGCCACCGGCGGGGGGCCGGGAATTTCACTCCTCAGACAACATAGCGTCGCGCTCGCCCGCGCCGGCCGCCCAGCCGCGCAGATCGGCGGCCAGGGCGGCGAATCCGGGAAAATCGTTTTCGAGCCGCCGCAGATCCCGGGCATGGCGGAGAGCAGCCGCCGTGGCCTGCGCCACCGCCTGGGGCAGGGTCGGCCGCTCGGTGCCATACACTCGCAGCTTTAATTCGCGCCGCGTGTAAGGCGAACGGCCGGCCGCGCGCCCGGCCAGCCACGCC
Organism: Opitutaceae bacterium; assembly: GCA_027482505.1. Classification (GTDB taxonomy): domain Bacteria; phylum Verrucomicrobiota; class Verrucomicrobiia; order Opitutales; family Opitutaceae; genus IMCC26134_A. The sequence continues at coordinate 6,422 of JAIXVY010000396.1, forward strand.
TCCTCCCCCACCCGCTCGTCGAGCCCGCACAAATACCACGCTTCCGCCGCCGGCACGGCCAGACCCACCGCGCGTAAAACCCGGCTGCGCCCGCGCGCGGCAGGCAGACGCCGCGTCGCCCGCCGAAACGCCGCCCTCAGCTGGCACAGCCGGCACCGGGGATGAAAATAGCCGGGAGCCTCGTGGGTCGCGGTGTGCGGCTCGGAATCATCCGCATCCACCAGGACCACGAGGCCGTCGGCGTCCGTGTTGAAATGAAGATGGCGGGCGATGGCGGGCAGGATTTGCAGCACCGACGGCCAGCCTCGCGCGCGAAGATTGGGCTGCACCCGCGCGAAAGGCGCGCCGAGCACGCCTTCGACCAGGATTTCCAGCGCCGATTCGTCCACCAGCGATTCACCGAGCAAGGCGATGCGCAAGGGGCGCCCGACCGGGCCGGACGCGACGGGCGTGACGTGCGCCGGGCTCATTCCGACGGCACGCCGCCCAGTATGCCTGAATACCACAGATCGCCCAGGCTGCCGCCCTCCGCCAAAAGCTCTCGCACGTCGGACCGGTCGGACAGGCGCGCAAAGGTGGCCGCGACGCCGGCTTTTTCCGCGATGATCACCTCCTCGGGATGATCGCGAAAAAGATCCAGCAGCAGCGGCGAGTGCGTGGTGGCGATGACCTGGGTGGCCGGACGCTCCAGCCCCTGGTCGGCGGGATAGCTGAGGCGGTAGAGTATGTCGCGCACGTCCCTCAGGAGCCGCGGATGAATGCCGCGATCCAGCTCCTCCAGGCACACCACCGCGGGCGGGGCCGGATCATGCGCCAGCGCCAGCAGGGCCAGCGTGTAAAGCGTGCCTTGGGAAAGATCGCCGGGCGCGACCAGCGCGTCCTCCCCCGCCCCGGCGAGCCGCAGCGCGAAGCTCCCCTTGCCCGGCAGCGGCACCAGATCGGAGTATTCCGGGAAAAGCCGCAGCAACTCGGCCCGCAGGCCCGCATAGGCGTCGGGGGCGCGTTCGCGCAGCGCCGCCAGCCTGGCCGCCAGGTTTCCGCCATTGGACGCGAGCTCGTCGGAGGAAACCGGATACACCGGGGTCGCGATCGCGACATGATCCAGGACATAGGAGCGCGTGCCGAGGATCTTCCTTCGCAAGCCCTCCCAGTCGTGCGCGCCCTCGCCCCGCGCCAGAGGCGCGACCTGGAGCAAATCGCAGACGCTTTCATTCACGCAGCCCAGCGCGGCCTCGAGGCCGTCGTGGGGAGGCTCGAAATTGAACGTGATCTCCGCCGCCTCCGGCAGGCGATCGGCCTCGGACACGGGCTCGCGCAAGGGCAGCCGGGCCAGAAAACGCAGTCGCTGGATCGCCTGGATGAGACTGGACTTGCCCGACCCGTTGGGACCGATGACGAGGTTGAACGGCCCCAGCTCCACGCGGGCCGCGCGCAAGGCCTTAAAGTTGCGAAATGCGACGGAGGCGATCACGACAATCAGTCTGCACCCGCCGCCGCCCGCTGGCAACCGCCCGATAAACGAGCGGCGCTTTCGACTTAGCTTGCGGCAGACGCGGCGCCTTGGCGGTTGACCTTGGGGATGTTAGCGCCCAATCCATCGGTCAATAAATCGTAAACAACCCCGATGGGAGGTTTGCGGTTTCCAGCTTCGCATTACCCTCCCGAACTTCGCGCAACGGGCGGCCTTTTCCCAAGGCCGCCCGTTTTTTTGGCTCCGGGCTAAACAGGGTCCACCGGCTTGGCGGCGTCCGCCGCGGCGCGCTCCGCGGCGGCGATATGCGCGCGCCAGGCGAGGGCGAAACGGAATGATTTCCAGCAGGTGAAGAGGAGAAAACCCGCCATAATCACGGTCCACAAGCGCCCGACCCACAACCCGTAGGCCGCCAGCGCCGCGCCGCCGAACAAGCCGAGCGCGGTGGCGGCCAGCAGGCTGCGCACGGGGCCGATCACATACCAGAGCACGGAGCGGAAAATCTGGCCGCCATCGAGAGGGTAGACCGGCAGCAGATTGAAAACCAGCAGCACGACGTTGATGAGGTTGATGGTAAACACGCACTCGAGCAGATCGGGGTGGGTCTCGCCGACGCCCTGGCGATCGAGCGCCCACAGCAGTCCATAGAGCAAAGGCACGAGGATCACATTGACCAAGGGGCCGGCCGCGATGCTCCACAATTGGGCGCCCGGCCGTTGCGGCGGAGCCACGAACGCCACGCCGCCAAGAGGCCAGAGCACGATCTTGTCCGCTTGCCCTCCCGTCTGCCGACAAGCCAGCGAATGGCCGAATTCGTGCATCAGCACGATGGCGAACAAAGCCAGATACTCGGCCACGTTCCACACCGGCGAGGAATACTCGTCCGCCCGCGAGAGAAGCGTGTAAAGAGCCACGGCGAACCAGGACCAGTGGAGAAACACTTCGATGCCGAAGAGGCGGAACAGGCGCACGGAGCCCTCGCGAGTGGGAAGCATCCCGTAGCGCTACCGGCGCTCTCCGCGCGGTGAAACAAAAAAGCCCGGATCGCGACTCGCGATCCGGGCTTTCCGAAATTGGTGCTCAGGACAGGACTCGAACCTGCACGCCTCACGGCACACGCCCCTCAAACGTGTGTGTCTACCAATTCCACCACCTGAGCATGACTGACAAAGAGGAAGGCGGAGGCAGACAAACGACCCACGCCCTGACAAGCTCGAAAATAAAGGTTTTTGAAAATCGGTTTTGACCCCCCGCTTCATCGCCCGGACGGTGCGGGTCTTGCCCGCCAGGTCCGCGGCTCGCCATGACGTTCGACGAAACCCTCCAAGCGCTCCTCCGCTCCTACGAGCAGGAAGGCGGCATCAATCATCTAGACGGCAGCAATCTTCCCTCGGAGGACTCCGTCAATCGCCTGGCCGCGGATGTCATGCATCTCCTCTTCCCCGGCTACTTCGAGACCGAGCCGCTGACCCGGGATGTCGTGCGCGAGCATACCCGGCGCCGACTGGTCTCCGTGCACGAAAGGCTGCGCAACGACGTGGAAAAATCCCTGCGCTTCGCCCGGGCCGCCGATCCCGCGCTCGCGGCCAACACCCTCGCGCCCGATGTTCGCGCCGCCGAGGTGGCGGACTCCGTCCTTGCCCGCCTCCCCGAGTTGCGCCGAGTCGTGCAGACCGACGTGCAGGCCGCCTATGCCGGCGATCCCGCCACGCGCCACGTGGAGGAAATCATTCTCGCCTACCCCTGCGTGCTGGTCATCTCGCTCCAACGTTTCGCCCACGAGCTCTATCGCCTGGGCGTGCCGCTTCTGCCGCGCATGATCACCGAATACGCCCACGAGCGCACCGGCACTGACATCCATCCCGGAGCCCGCATCGGCGAATTTTTCTTCATCGATCATTGCACCGGCGTGGTCATCGGCGAAACCGCCACCATCGGCCACCACGTCAAAATCTACCAGGGAGTGACCCTCGGCGCGAAATCCTTCGAGGTCGATGCGCTGGGCAATCCGGTGAAAGGCGTGAAACGCCACCCCGATGTCGGCGACCACGTCACCATCTACGCCCACGCCACGATCCTGGGCGGCGACACCCACATCGGCGCGCACTCCATCGTGGGCGCCAATGTCTGGCTGCTCGAAAGCATCCCCGAAAACAGCATCGCCTACTATAAAAACGAGAGCCTCGTCGTTCGGTCCCGCAAAAAGCAGGAAGCCGCCGTCGAATGCCGGAAACAGGACGAGCTCCAGGCCTGGAACTGGTCGATCTGAGACCGAATCCGCCGTCCCGCGCCCAGACGCCATCCAGCGCCTTGGCCCTCACCACAGCCGTGTAACCCAATAGGTTACACGGCTGTTTTTTTGCGCGGGAGCGCGACCTCAACGCCTCCGCTTCTATGATTCGCGCCCAATGTTCAGGCGGTCGACCAAGGGGCGCATCACCGGCCGAGCATCTCCCGCAAGAAGTCCGCCGGCCATGACCGCGATGGAATTGAAATTTCACCCCACGCCGAACCGGTGTAACCTATTGGGTTACACGATACCCGGTCGACTTTATCGGCGCTCACCCCGGCACGCGCACTTGCGCAAAGCGCCCGCGACATTATTTCCTCCCACCCTTTTTCCTCCCAACCATGAGCACCGAAACCACATCCGCCTCCAACCAAGCCCCCGCGCAGTCCTTCGAGTTCCAGGCCGAGATCAAACAGCTCCTGGATATCGTCATCCACTCGCTCTACACCGAGAAGGAGATTTTCCTCCGCGAGCTGGTCTCGAACGCCTCCGACGCCACCGAGAAACTTCGCCATCTCCAGCTCACCGAGAAGGCCGTGCACGACGCCGACCGCGCGCTCGAGATCACTGTCACCCCCGACGAAAAGGCCAAGACCCTTGTCATCGACGACGCCGGCCTCGGCATGACCGGCGAAGAGCTGGTCAAATATCTCGGCACCATCGCCCACTCCGGCTCCAAAAACTTCCTCAAGGCCCTTCAGGAGGGCGGTCAGAAAAACTCCAATCTCATCGGCCAGTTCGGCGTCGGCTTCTATGCCGCCTTCATGGTCGCCAAGAAGGTCGAGGTCTTCTCCCGCTCCTGGCAGCCCGAGGCCCCCGCCCACGTCTGGACCTCCGAAGGCGCCGGCACCTACACCCTCGCCGCCGCGCCCGAGCACACCGCCCGCGGCACCAAGATCGTCCTCCACCTCAAGGACGACGCCGGCGAGTTCGCCGAGAAGTTCCGCGTCGAGGAGATCCTCAAAAAATACAGCGCCTTCGTCTCTTTCCCCATCAAGCTCGAGGGCGAACAGGTCAACAAGGTCCAGGCCCTCTGGCTCCGCTCCAAGAGCGAGATCAAGGATGAGGAATACACCGAGTTCTACAAATTCCAGGCCCACGCCTACGACGAACCCCGCCTGCGCCTCCACTTCAGCGCCGACGCCCCGATCCAGATCGCCTCGCTGCTCTTCGTCCCGAAGGACAACCCCGAAAAGTTCGGCATGCAGCGCGCCGAACCCGCCGTTTCCCTCTACTGCCGCAAGGTTCTGATCGACGCGCGTCCCAAGGACCTGCTCCCCGAGTGGCTGCGCTTCCTCAAGGGCGTCGTCGACAGCGAGGATCTCCCGCTCAACATCTCCCGCGAGACGATGCAGGACAAGGCCCTGCTCGAGAAGATCGGCAAGACCGTCACTTCGCGCTTCCTCAAGTTCCTCGCCGACGAGGCCAAGTCCCGCCCCGAGGGCTACGACGAGTTCTTCAAGGAATTCGGCATCTTCCTCAAGGAAGGCGCCGCCCTCGACTGGACGCACAAGGATGCGCTCGTGAAGCTGCTCCGCTTCGAGTCCACCTTCACCGAGGCCGGCAAGACCACCTCGCTCGCCGACTACGTGTCGCGCATCAAGGAAGGCCAGACCGAGATCTACTACCTCGTCGGCCCCTCGCGCGCCGCGATCGAGTCCGGCCCCTACCTCGAAGGCATGAAGGCCCGCGGCCTCGAGGTGCTCTTCTGCACCGAGGCGGTCGACGAATACGTGATGAACAATGTCCGCGAGCAC
>JAIXVY010000013.1 GCA_027482505.1 Opitutaceae bacterium
GACCATCCAACAGTTCGTGCAGAACGTGGAATGGGGCCCCCTCGATCTCCTGCTCGTCGACCTGCCCCCCGGCACCGGCGACGCCCAGCTCAGCCTGGTGCAAACCCTCCCGCTCGACGGCGCCGTGCTCGTCACCACCCCCCAGCCCGCCGCCACCCAGGTGGCGCGCAAGGGCGGCCTCATGTTCCAAAAGGTCAACGTCCCCCTCATCGGCGTCGTCGAAAACATGAGCTGGTTCACCGACCCCGCCGGCATCCGCCACGCCCTCTTCGGCGAAGGCGGCGGCAAACAAACCGCCGACAGCCTCGGCACCTCCCTGCTCGGCCAGGTGCCCCTCATCCCCGAGGTCCGCGCCGCCGGCGACGCCGGCAAGCCCCTCGTCGCCGTGGAGCCCAACGGCGAGGCCGCCCGCCACTTCACCGCCATCGTCGAGGAACTGCTCGCCCGCCTGGAGAAAAAAGCCGCCGCCGCCACGCCTCCGCCCGTGGTCTGAGCCCGCCCGCCCTCACCCCGCCCCGGCGCCCGGCCGCGGGGGCGGCCTCGGCGCTACTGCCCGCCACCGCCGCCGCTTCTTTCGCCAAACCGATTGGAAAGTCGGCTTCCCTTTTGTAACGATCAGGTGACAGCATGAGGTTTTCTCATGTTCTCCGCCTTCAAGAAAATCTTCGGCAAAGACGAAAAGTTCTACGACCTGCTCGAGGCCAGCGCCGCCGAGGCCCAGTCCAGCACCCGCCTTCTGGCCGACTACTTGAAGGCCCTCGCCGCCACCGGTCGCCCGGCCAATCTGGACGACTTCATCCAGAGCCGCCGCAAGGATAAGCGCATCACCCAGCAGATCACCGAGGAGCTTTGCCGCACCTTCGTGACCCCGCTCGAGCGCGAGGACATCGAGGCCCTCTCCCTCGCCCTCTATCGCATCCCCAAGATCGTCGAAAAGATCGTCGAGCGCATCTCCATCTATCCGGGCAAGATCCCCGTCGAGGGCTTCATCCGCCAGGTCGAGCTGCTCAACAAGGCCTCCGACGCCGTCGTCGAGATGGTCGGCCGGCTGCGCCTCGGCGCCAAGCTCGAGCCCGTGCAGGCCGCCAACGAGCGTCTCCAGTTCGCCGAGGGCGAGGCCGACAAGGTCATGCTCGGCCTCATCAAGGATCTCTACGCCGGCCCCTACGACGCCAAGGAGACCATGCTCCTGCAGCAGCTGTTCGAGATGTTCGAGAAGGCCGTCGATCGCTGCCGCGACGCCGGCAACGTCGTTTTCCAAATCGTCCTGAAATACTCCTGAGCCTCGCGCGCGCCCGCCTTCGCCGTCCCGCCGTCCCCGCGCCATGACGCTCTTCCTCATCGTCCTGCTGGCCGCCTTGGTGTTTGAATACATCAACGGCTTCCACGACGCCGCCAACGCCATCGCCACCGTCGTCTCGACCAAGGTCCTGACGCCGCGCCAGGCCATCGCCCTCGCCGCGTTTTTCAACTTGGTCGGCGCCTTGCTCGGCACCGCCGTGGCCAAGACCATCAGCGAGGGTCTCGTCGACGCCAACGTCGTCACCATGGCCACCCTCGTGGCCGCGCTCACCGGCGCCATCATCTGGAACTTGTTCACCTGGTGGCTCGGCCTGCCCTCCTCCTCCAGCCACGCGCTGGTCGGCGGTCTCTGCGGCGCGGCCATCGCCACCGCGTCCAACAACTGGGGCGTGCTCATCTGGAGCGAAACCATCAAGGGCAAGCACGTCGGCCTCTGGCCCAAGGTCGTGCTCCCCATGTTCACTTCGCCGCTCGTCGGCTTCGTGCTCGGCGCGGCCCTCATGTTCCTGCTCTACGCCCTGCTGCGCAAAGCCACCCCGCGCTTCGTCAATCGCTGGTTCGGCAAGGCCCAGATCCTCAGCGCCTGCTTCATGGGCCTCAGCCACGGCAAAAACGACGCCCAGAAAACCATGGGCATCATCGCCCTCGCCCTCTTCACCGGCACCCAGGCCGGCGCCTTCGACCAATTGCCGTCCTGGCTCCACTTTCTCCACACGCCCCAACTCGAGATCGAGCGCTGGGTCATGGTCACCTGCGCCCTCGTCATGGCCGCCGGCACCGCGGGCGGCGGCTGGCGCATCATCAAGACGATGGGCCACAAGATGGTGAAACTGCAGCCCGTGCACGGCTTCGCCGCCGAGACCACCGCCGCCACCATCATCATCGGCGCCTCCGCCGCCGGCATCCCGCTCTCGACCACGCACGTCATCTCCACCTCCATCATGGGCGTGGGCGCCACCAAACGCTTCAGCGCCGTGAAGTGGGGCGTCGTTTCCCGCATCGTCTGGGCCTGGGTCCTCACCCTCCCCGTCACCGGCCTCATCGGCTACGGCACCTGCCGCCTCCTCCACGCCTTCGGCCTCTGAACAGGCTTTCCGGCCCGACCCGCCTCGCAAAGGCAAACCCGCCGCGGTTCGCCCCGGGATCTCCTCCGATCCCCCTTTCGGGCGCGGGCGCGGCCCCGTTCCGGCAGACGGCGGGGCATAGCCGTGATTATCCGGGCGCCCGTGTTAGGAGCTGTCCGGACCCGGAAGTCTGACAACCATCCGCCTCGGGCATTAATACCAGCGGCTTGCAGATTGTAAAATTTCCCCTGCGCCGCCCCTAAAGTTATCCGTGGATCAGGCGATATTCACGGGATGTCTTTGCGCCCTCCCTCTCCGTCGCCTTCCAAGGAGGAGTTCCGACTGGCCCTGCAAAAAGTCGAGGCCCTCCACGGCAACATGGCCGTGCTGGCCAAGTTAGGCATCCTCCTGCGCGAACCCGACACGGGCATAGACCAGATCGCCCGCCTCCTGCAGACCGACGGCGCGCTCTGCGCCAACATCATCCGACTCAGCAACAGCGCCCTCTACGGCGCCGGCTCCCGCAGCGCCAACATCTCCGACGCCCTCGCCAAGGTCGGTTACAACCGCATCCTTTCCGTCATCGGCGCGGCCCTCTCCAAGCGTCTGTTCATGAATGATCTGGGGGCCTACGGCATGTCGGCGGACGACTACTGGGCCTACAGCTACTTCTGCGGCGTCCTGCTCGAGGAGCACGCCATGCAGATCGGCGTGGCCCCGGATGAAGCCTACCTGGTCGGCCTGCTGCACGCCCTCGGCCGCGTCGTGATCAACGATCTCCTGCTGCGCACGAAGGTGGAGATTTATTGGGACCCCTCCCTTCCGGCCGAGGACTGGGAAACCATCGTGTTGGGCTTTCGCAACGACGAGGCCGGCGCCCACCTGCTCCGCGCCTGGAAGTTTAGTCCCGAGGTGCACCAGCGCGTCGCCGATCAAAACAATCCCGCCCGCCGCGCCCAGGATCCCCTCCTCCGCTTGCTCGACTTCGCCCGGCGCACCGCCGAGCTCAACCACTTCCGCATCGCCGCCCCCGCCTGGAGCCTCCCCGCCGGCGGACTCTGGGAAAGCGCCCCGGACTACGACCCCGCCCTCATGGCCGCCGCCGTCGGCCGCGCCCGTCGCTCCTGCCTGCAAACCGTCGAGGCCCTCAAAGCCGCCTGATTCCAGCCATGGACGCCCCCGACCAGTCCACCACCTCCTTTCGGATCGCCCTCCTCGACGACAATCTCGTCTCGCGGCAGCTCGTCGAACGCATCCTCGAACGCCACTTCGGCTGCCAGCTCTTCGGCTGCGCCACGCCCGAGGAGCTTCTCTTCCACGCCGCGGAAAATCCCCCGGACCTTTTCCTTTTGGACATCATGCTGGGCTCGCTCAACGGCATCGACGTCTGCCGCGCCTTGAAGGACATGCCCGCCCTGCGCGCCATCCCGGTCATCCTGTTCTCCGCCTTCGACAAACCCGGCCTCCGCCTCGAGGCCCTCCGCGCCGGCGCCGTCGACTACCTCGACAAGCCCTTCTACCCCGAGGAATTCATCCAGCGCGTGCGCGGCTGCGTCGAGCGCTTCCGCCACCAGCGCCTCCTCGAGGCCCAGACCCAGGAGCAGGAAGCCCTCCTCCGCGTGCTCTGCCACGATCTGCGCAACTCCGTCGGCGCCGCCCACACCCTGCTGCGCAGCCTCTCCGAGGCCGGCACCGCGCGCGAACAACGCGACTACCTCGATCTCAGCCTCTCCGCCACCCAGTCGGCCCTCGATCTCATCGCCCACGTCGCCGAATACCGCACCCTGCTCGACGAGTCCCGCCCGTTCAAGGTCGAGCCGGTCAACGTCGCCCGCGCCTGCGAGGAATCCGTCGGCGTGCTCGGCCCGGCCGCCTCCGCCAAGGGCGTGAAGCTGCTCGTCGACGTCCCGCGCGAGCTGGTGCTCTCCGCCAACCGCGTCGTCCTCGTCCACAACATCCTCAACAACCTCGTCAACAACGCCATCAAGTTCTCCCGCCCCGGCGACCGGGTGTGGCTGACCGCCTCCGCCGAGCCCTCCGCCGCCGGCTCCGGGCTCGATTGCGTCATCACCGTGCGCGACGAGGGCATCGGCATCCCGCCCGCCATTTTGGAAAAGCTCCTCAAGCGCAAACCGGTCGTCTCCCGCCTGGGCACCGCCCAGGAGCCCGGCACCGGCATGGGCATCACCTTGGTCGATCTCTACGCGCGCCGCTGCGGCGGCAGCGTCGCCATCGACTCCGCCGTCTCCGTCCCCGGCCCCTCGCCCACGCCCTCCGGCACGCGCGTCACGCTCCGCTTCCCCCTTCAGGCGGCCGCCCTGCGCGCCGCCTAGCCATGCTCCGCCTGCTCCCCATCCTCCTCGCCCTTGTTCTCGCCGGCTGCTCTCCGCGGCCCGAGATCCGCATCGGCCTGAACGGCTGGCCCGGCTACGATCTCCTCCACCTCGCCAACCGCCTCGGCTATTTCACCGACGAGGGCGTCGCGGTCCGCATCGTCGACCTCACCTCGCTGGCCGACTCGCGCCGCGCCTACGAGCGCGGCCAGGTCGACGCCATCGGCACCACCCCGCTCGAGGCCATCATCGCCCAGGGCAACGCCACCGAGCCGCTGCAAATCGTCCAGATCATCGACTACTCCGACGGCGCCGACGTCATCCTCGCTCGCTCCGGCGTCACCTCCGTCGCCGACCTGCGCGGCCGCACCGTGGGCGTCGAGCCCGGCTCGGTCTGCCTCTACGTCCTCAGCCGCGCCCTCGAGGGCGCCGGCCTCGGCCTCGACGACGTCAACCTCGTCGCCCAGAGCCAGACCAGCCTCGACGCCGGCCTGCGCAGCGGGCTGCTCGACGCCATCGTCAGCTACCCGCCCGTCTCCACCCTCATCGTCCGCGATTCCGTCGCCACGCCCATCTACTCCAGCGCCAGCATCCCCGGAGAAGTGGTCGACGTGCTCGCCTTCAACAAACGGATGATCGCCGAGCGGCCCGAGGAGATCGCCGGCGTGCTCCGCGCCTTCTACCGCGCCCGCGCCTTTCTCGACGAGCACCCCGGCCAGGCCATCGAGCTCATGCGCCAGCGCGCCGGCCTCAACGCCGAGGAATACGCAGCCGCCCTCGGCGACGGCATCCGCTTCGTCGACGCCTCCGGGCAACGCGCCTACCTCGGACCGCAAGGCACCTTGCGCGACATCATCCGGCGCACCTCCTCTCTGCTGCGCCGCCTCGGCGTGGTCGACACCGAGACCGCGCCCGAATCCCTCTACACCGACCGCTTCGCCGGCCGCTGACCCGACCGATGCCCGCCGGCTCCCGACCTTCGCCCTCCCTGCCGCGGAAAATCCTCGTTCCGCTCGCCGTCGCGGGCCTGCTGCTCACCGCGGTCGGCGCCTCGGGCATCTACATCTTCACCCTTCGCCAGCTCGAATACCGCCTGCGCCTCCGCGCCGCCACCATCGCCCAGACCGTCGGCTACGCCGCCGAGATCGTCGATCGCACCGCCGATCTCCAGCGCATCGTCACCACCAACGCCGCCGACCGCGAGGTCGCCTTCATCGCCGTCCTCTTCGCCGACGAGCCCTCCTGCCGCATCATCGCCTGCAACCAGGCCGAGCTGGTCGGCAGCCTCGTCGGGGCCCAGACCCAGTTCGCCAGCATCGAGCGCGCCACCCTCGACGAGGCCCTCGATCTCATCGGCGCCCCGAACGACAGCTCCGTCCTCGTCCTCGACCTGCCCCTCCGCGTCCGCGATTTCCTCGGCAACCAGCTCCGCCTCCACGGCGCCTCGGTGATCATCGGCATGGACACCGGCCCCACCCGCCACGTCGGCCGGCGCGGCGCCGCCCTCGCCGCCTGCGCCTTCGCCCTCGCCATCGCCGTCCTCGGCGTCCTCACCTGGCACCACCTCCGCCGCCACATCCTCCGCCCGCTCGCCGTCGTCCATCGCCGCCACGGCCTCCCCGGCGCCTCCGCCGCGGAGGACTCCGCCCTCGATCCCGACGACGAGATCGGCCGCCTCGACGACGCCCTCTCCCGCACCTACGCCGCCGCCGCGGCCGCCGCCGCCGTGCTGGACAAGATCGCCCGCCAGGTCCCCGGCATGGTCTACCAGTTCGCCTACGATCCCGCCACCGGCCGCGGCTCCTTCCCCTTCGTCAGCGACGGCATCCGCGGGCTCTGCGAGGTCTCCCCCGCCGACGTCGAGGCCGACGCCACCCCCGTCTTCCGCATCGTCCACGAGGAGGATCGCGCCCGCTACCGCGAAAGCCTCCACGAAAGCGCCCTCGCCCTCCGCCCCTGGCGCGCCGAATACCGCGTCGTCCTCTCCGACGGCCGCGTCGAATGGCGCGAAAGCCTCGCCGCCCCCGAGCACCTCCCGGACGGGCGCGTGCTTTTCCACGGCTTCACCTCCGACATCACCCGGCAGAAGACCACCGAGACCAGCCTCCTCGATTCCAACCGCCAGCTCGCCGAATCCACCGTCTCGGCCAACTCCCTCGCCCGCAAGGCCGAGCTGGCCAACCTCGCCAAGTCCGAATTCCTGGCCAACATGAGCCACGAGATCCGCACGCCCCTCAACGGCGTGATCGGCATGACCAATCTCCTGCTCGACACCCCGCTCACCCCCGAGCAACGCGACCTCGCCGAGATCGCCAACACCAGCGGCGAGGCCCTCCTCGCCCTCATCAACGACGTCCTCGACTTCTCCAAGATCGAGTCCGGCCTCATCGAGCTCGAGTCCATCCCGGTCAAGCTCGAGGCCCTCATCGAGGACACCCTCGATCTCTTCCCCCGCCTCGCCGCCCCGCGCGGCCTCGACCTCGCCTACCGCATCGATCCCACCCTGCCCCGCTGGATCCAGTCCGACCCCACCCGCCTCCGCCAGGTCCTCACCAACCTGCTCGGCAACGCGGTCAAGTTCACCCAGCACGGCGGCGTCTCGGTCGAGATCGTCCCCGTCGGCGTCGACCACCTCGAGGTCCGCGTGCAGGACACCGGCATCGGCATCGCCGCCGGCCGCATGGACCGGCTTTTCAAGGCCTTCTCCCAAATCGACTCCTCCACCACCCGCCAATACGGCGGCACCGGCCTCGGCCTCGTCATCAGCCAAAAACTCGTCACCCTCATGGGCGGTCGCATCGAGGTCGACAGTCGCGAGGGCGCGGGCTCCACCTTCCGTTTCCGCCTCCCCCTCCAACCCGCCACCTCGGTCGACGATCCCGCCCCGCCCGAGTGGCAACCGGGCCGCCCGCTCGTCCTCATCCTCGAATCCCACCCGCTCAACCGCCTCCGCCTCGCCGAGCAGATCGAGCGGCACCTCGGCCCCGCCTTCGCCCCCGACTCCCCCTCCGAGGCCCTTCGCCTCCTCGCCGCCGCCCGCACGCCCGCCGCCGTCGTCGTCGACCTCGCCTTCGCGCAAAAAGACCCCGCCAACGGCCTCATCCAGGCCATCCTCCGGCTCGGCCGTCCCATCGTCTGGCTCCACCCGCTCGGCCAGCCGCCGGACGAGATGCTCCTCCAGGGCGCGGGCTCGGTTAAACTCATCCGCCCCGCGCGCACCGGCCGCGTCCTCGCCACCTTGCAGCGCTTCCTAGAAGTCCCCGCCGGCCCGCTCATCACCGCCAGCCCCTTCCCCCCGCTCTCCCGCGCGAAGGCCTCCTCCCTCTCCATCCTCGTCGTGGAGGACAACCTCGTGAACCAGAAGGTCACCCTCCGCATGCTCGAGCGCATGGGCTGCAAGGCCGCCGTCGCCAACAACGGCCTCGAGGCCGTCCGCGCCGTCCACGCCCAGCTCTACGACCTCGTCCTCATGGACCTCCACATGCCGGTCATGGACGGTCTCGAGGCCACCCGCGAGATCCGCGCCACCCTCCCCTCCGACCGCCAAACCGTCATCGTCGCCCTCACCGCCAACGTCCTCCAGCGCGAGCGCGAACGCTGCCTAACCGCCTCGCTCGACGATTACCTCAGCAAGCCCGTCAGCCCCGCCCGCCTCGAAGAGTGCCTGAAACGCACCGTCGACCTCCTCGCCCGCCGCTCCTCCCCCCGAGTCTGAGCCACCCTCCCCGCCCCCTCGCGAATCCGGCTTTGCCAAGCCGGATTTTTTTGCGCCTCTTCACCCCCTTGCGGTTCCGCCCGCGCCCTCAGCCTTTCTAGCCACTAGCTTCTAGCACCTAGCCTCTAGCTTCCATGTCCACCGCCACCGACCTCATCGACGACCTGCAATGGC
>JAIXVY010000243.1 GCA_027482505.1 Opitutaceae bacterium
ACAGCAGGCCCAGGCCGTAGTTTTGGCGCGAGATGCGGATGTTGCCGGTGGTGACGGTGGCGTAGTAGCCGGCGCGCTTCGCGGTCGTGAGGGTGACGGGCCGCGGATCGTGATACTGCCGGTTGGCCGACCCGGCGGCGAGGCAGGGCAGGGTGGCGTCGGACGCGGCGCGCTGTGCGGAGGTGGGATGCCAGACGTTGAGCGGACGCACGGCGTCGAAGACAAAGGCCGGGATATAGCTGTAGGCGTTGTTGACCGAGAGCGCGCCCCAGCGGCCAAAGGAGTTTTGCACCTCGGCGCGACGGGTGGTGACGGAGGCGGCGTATTCGGCGTCCGTATACGAGAAGATGCGCGAAGGAAGCGCCCACTCGGAGAGAGGGCGGGAGCGCGGCGTCTGGAAGGAGTGCGAAGTGCGGGTGTTCAGGCCCGCGTTGGTCAGGAAGGTGCGCGGGGAAAGTCCGGGCTGGAGAACAAAGTTGGCGGCGAGCCACTCGTTCCAATGCGTGTCCTCGGAGCTGACGATGGGCAGCAGGTCGGCGCGGGCGCGCAGGCGGGGCAGGGTGACGCGCAGATTGTTGTCGTGAACACCGGAGTAGCCGAAGTCGGGCCCTTCCTGCTCGTAGTAGAAACCCGCGGGTGACTGGTCTTGCGCGGCGGAGTCGGCGACGGCCTTGGCGAAAGCGGCGTCGAGCTCGGCGTCGGGCCAGTTTTCCAAGTAGATGAGCGCGGCGTGGTAGGAGCCGTTGAACTGATTGCTCCACTGGCGGGCGTGGCTGCGCATGTCGGCCCGGGTGAAGAGGGCCATGAGGGCGCGACGGAGCGAGACGCGGGCGTTTTCGAGCACGGTGGCGTCGAAGGGCACGCCCGCGTCGCGGATCAAGTCGACCGCCTCGGCGGCGTGCATGACGCCGAACGAGGTCGGCGCCTGGCTCCAGTTGGTCGCCGAGTATTCGGCGTAGAGACCGTCAAAATCGCCGTCGGCGGAGCCGGGCTGGTTTTGGATGCGTGCCCAGCGGTCGAGCATGGCCTCGAGGCGCACGCGCACGGCGGGGTGGCCGCGATATGGATTCCATGGCCGGTTGACCGAATAAAAGTAGGCCAGCGAGAGCTGGTTCTCCATGATTCGCGCGTTGTAGGGCTGGTTGTCCACCGGCTCACGGTTGACCTTGATGTTCAAAAAACCGCGATCGGTTCCGGTCTCGACCACGGCGTTGGCCACCTGCGCGAAGTGGAAGAGGTAGTAAGGAACCTCGATTTCGTGATCGGCGAATTGGGTGAGCGACAGCGACGCGAAATCCGCCGACGGCACGGGCGTCCACGACTGGGCCCGGCCGGTCAGGCAGGGGAAGCTCGCGAGCATGACCAACAGTAGCGCGAAAAAACGCGGTAGGGTTTGGGGCATAACCTGGTTCTACGACGATAGCCGGACCGGTTTCGCGCGAGGCCGCTTCGGCTATACGGTATTACAAAACCGCCAGAAGCACCTTCCGAGTCGGGCTCGCCGGCCGGTTCCGACCGCCTATACGAGGCTCATGCGCAAAATCCTGAAAGTGTTGCTGGTCGGGGTGGGCAATCGCGGTCGCTGGCCCTTGGAACGGTGCCGTCCCGACACCGGGTGGGAAATCGTGGGGCTGGTGGACAAGGAGGAGCGCCACCTCGAGGCCGCGCGGGCCCGCACCGGGTTGGGCGCGGGCGTTTGTTTCAACGACATCGAGCGCGCGCTGGAGGCAACCCGGCCCGATGCGGTGATTCTCTGCACGCCCACGGTGACGCATGCGCCTTTCACCAAGGCCGCGATTCGGCGCGGCGTGCCGGTGCTGACGGAAAAGGGCATGGCCACCTGCTGGGACGAGGCGCGCGAGCTGGTGGACTTCGTGCGCGCGCACGGAGGGATCTTCGCGGTGGCGCAAAACTACCGCTACGACGGCAAGTCGGCGGTGGCGCGCGCGGCGCTGCGCGGCGAAGGCGCGTCCGATACGGCCGGCGTGCCCCGGCTGGACCGGCCGTTTCTGGTCGATTACGTGCAGCATCGCGTGCGGCCGGTGCCGAACACGCTGATCTATCCCTTCGCTAGCGTGTGGGACATGAGCTGCCATCACTTCGACAACCTGCTCGACTGGCTCGGACCGGTCGCGGAGGTCTCCGCGCACGCCTACCGCGCCTCCTGGTCGCCCTACGAGCATCCGGCCAACACGTCCGCCTTCCTGCGCTTCGCGAACGGGGTGGCGGTTAACTACCTCCATACCCACGACGCCGGGCGAGGTTCGCTGCGCATCGAGGCCCATGGCTGCAACGGCACGCTAGTGGTGCGCGACGACCGGGCGGAGTTTTCGGCCCGGCCGACGGAGAACTTCGGCGAGCGCCCGATCGAGCGGATCGCGTTGCCGGAACGCGATTCGGAGGCCGGCGCGCTGGCCGATTTTCACGCCTACGTTTCGCAAGGGATCGAGCCTGGCATCAGCGGCTACAAGAATCTGGAGACGATGGCGCTCTGCGAACTGACGGTGCGCTCCGCCACGCTCGGGCGCACGGTCCGGCGCGAGGAGCTGGGCTGAGCGGGAGTTCAGCGCGAAACGGCGAGCCGCAAGAAACGGCGAGGCGCGGCCGATAGGGTGGCGGGGTCGGTCACGGTTACCGGGCCGGCGATGTTTTGCGCCCCTGCGCTGTTCCAGATCTCAGTCCATGCGACGAGATCGTTCGATGCCTGGACGGCGTAGGTCAGGGCCGGGTCCGCAACACGGGAAAAATCCAGCGCCAGGCGCGCGCCGCCAATGTTTGTGATACGAATATTGGGACCGGGGCTCGGAGCCAAGGGCGAGGTGCCGAGGGCGTATTCAAGCAGGTTGGCCAAGCCGTCGAAATCAGGGTCGGCGGTCGGCGCGGAAGTGGTGGACGTCGGCGCGGGCCAGGCCTGTGACGCGATCCAGGCGGTGTAGGGTTCGGGGGCGTAGTTAAGCGCGAGAGTGTTGCCCGAGGTTGAGACGCTCCAGGCTCCGGCACCGGGGAAGGCCGCGGTCTCGACGGCGATGGCCGAAGGGGAAAGGTTCACGAAACCGCCGGTGGTGGTGACGACCGGAATCGTCCGGGCGGTCTCGGAAAAATTCGCCAGCCCGGCGGCATCGAGGCGCAGCGTCCACGAAGTGGCTCCGGTGGCGACGAGCTGGGCGGCGGTGAAGGCGACGGGCGGCGTGTTCCAGTTGGCCAAGCGCACGGCGAGCACGGCCCCGGTCTGCAAAGTGAGCGTGGAATTGGTGGAGCCCGCGCCGGAAAACACCGCGGCAGACTGGACGGTGACGGGCGAGGCGAGGGCCGTGTCCACGCGCAGGACGCCGCCGGCCACCGTGGTGGCGCCGGTGTAGGTCTTGGCCGCGCCGGACAACGTCCAGGCGCCTGAGAGCACGGTGACGTTGAGCTTGGAGGCGCCGCTGGCGGAGTCGGACATCGCGCCGGTGATCGCGCCCGCAGCGGGGCCGTGGAGATGGAGCGTGCGCCAGGTGTCGGCGCCGGAGGCTATATTGGAGATGGGTCCGGAGATTGTGAGCGTTCCGGCGAGCGCGGCGAAGTCCCAGCGGGCTCCGCCCGCGTTGAGGCTGATGTTGCCGGAAAGCGTGTTCGCACCCGAGACGTTGCGGAGTTGGGTATGGCCCGCGGTGTTGTGCATGACGAACTGCAGCGGCTTTGCCAGGGTGACGCCGCCGGAGAGTTCGAGCGCCGCGAGAGCCGCGCCGCCCTGCATGGTGGCGGCCGCGACGCCGGGTCCGAGGGCGGAGGTATGGACGACGCGCAACGCGCCGTCCGCGATGGTGGTGGAACCTCGGTAGGTGTTGTTTCCCGAAAGAGCGAGGGTGCCGGGGCCGGATTTGACCAGATTACGCGCGACGTCGTCCGCCACGGTTCCCGCGAGTGTGAGCAAGCCGCCGTTGGCGGGGACGCTGATCGTGGTGTTGGCGACGAGCGCGACGGGGTTTGCGACGACTGGCGCGGAGGCCGGGGCGGCTCCGAGATTGGCGGAGGGCGCGAGCGAAAGCGGACCGCTGCCGAGCGCGGAGTCGTGGCCGAGCAGGAGACCACCCGCGACGAGCACGGTGCCGCCGGAGTAGGTGTTGTTGCCCGCCAGCGCGAGGGTGGCGTTGCCTGATTTGAGCAAGGCGCCGGAGCCGGAAATCGCGCCCGTGATCGTGAAGGTCGCGTTTCCGTCGCCCGCGACGGAGAGATCGCCCGGCGGGGCCAGGGGCGCGGCGACGATGTAGGCCAGGCCGGAGCCGCTGGCATCGAGGGAGAGGGCGGGCGAAGCGATCGGCTGTCCGGTGATCGTGACGGTGGCGTTGCCGGAGGCGGGCGCGGAGCCGGCGAGCGAGACCGCGGACGACTCGAAGTGCGTGGCGGAGTTCTGGTTGGCGGTGAGGGCCACGGCCGGAAGAGAGCGACCGGAGAAAAACGCGAGCGGAACCTGGGGCGACGATGCGGCGGGTTGGTTGGTCGACCAGTTGGCGCCTGTCGTGAACGTATGGATACCGGCGGCCGATTGGGTCCAGACCGGCGGCACGAGCACCAGCGAGGCGTCGTCCACGTAGAGCGCGACCCCGGCGGGCGGTCCCTCGAAGTAGAGCGTGAGCGCGGTGGCGGGGCCGTTGGGCTCGGTGTAGCGGAAGGTGACGTCGATCGGTGTCCAGCCCGTGGAGTTTGCGGTGACGGTTTGAAGACCGTTGAAGACGGCCGAGCCGGTGGCGCCGGTGTAGGCGAGGGTGGCTTTCACGGACGGCGTGCCGGAGGCGACGCGCACCCAGGCGATGAGGCGGTAGTTTTGTCCGGCTTGTAGGCGGCCGAGGACGTTTTGGGCGGGACCTTGGTAGGTCTGGGAACGGTTGCCGCGGATGGAGGCGGAGCCGGAGCGGAAGACGGTGGTGTCGAGCGAGACGGAACCGCCGCCGTTGCTGATCCAGCCCGAGGCGGAGCCGCCCTCGGCGTCGCCGTTGGCCAAGAGTTGCGTCGGAGGACGGGCCACAAGCGTGACGGAGTCGCGCGCGACGGAGGACGGATCCTGCGGGTTCCAGAAGGCGCGAAGCAGGATCTGCCGGGGAGCGAAGGTGGAGGCGGGGGTGAGCGTGACGGTGAGGTCGACGGAGGCTCCGGCGGCGATCAGTTCGTTGCCCGAGTAGAGCGCGGCGTCGGTGACGGCGAGGCCGGCGGCGGAGGTGATGGCCGCGGTGACGTCGGTGGAGCCGAGCGCATAGGAGACGGTCCAGCCCGCGCCGCCGGTTTCAAAGGCGTGGAGCACGGGCAGGGCGGGGACGGTGCCGGTGTTGGTGAGGCGAACGGTGTAGGTCACGGGCGCGCCCATCGCGGTCGTGTTTGCCGACGCGGAAGCGAGATCGACGAAGGAGGCGGAACCGGGCGCGCGGGTGGCTAGGTTGAGCGACTGGTCAATGCCCTTCACGTAGTAGAGCGCGTCGCGGACAAGGTTGGTGAACGTGCCGTTCTGGGTTTCAGGGACCAGGGTGAAGGGGCCGTCATACCAGCTTTCGAAGTAAACCTTGTCGGCGCGTCCGCCCTCGAGCTGGTGAAGTTGCAGAGAGCGGAGCGAGTCCTGCTTATAGCGGAGGTCCCAAGCGTCGCGGCCGGCCTGGGTGGCGGTGTCGAAGCCGCCGAAGTCGCCTCCGGCGGTGTTGGCGATGAAGTCGTGCACGCGGCCGCGGTCCTGCAGCCAGCGTTCGTAGAGCCGGATTTTTTCGCGGTGGCGAAGGGCCTCGGGGAACGTCTCGGAACCGCCCCATTTCTGATAGCCGGCGTAGGGCGAATCGGTGGTGAAGCCCGCGAAGTTGTCGCGGAAGCCGCCCGAGGCGGGGAAAGCGCCGTGCAGGCCGGCGAGGAAATCGTTGCCGGTGAAGTAGTGCAGCAGCGGGCGGTATTGGCCGTTGAGCGGCTGAATCGAGGCTTCGCCTACGCCGTAGGTGGCAATCTCGGCGGCGGAGGCGGCCGCGGCCGTGCGGGCGAGGGTGCGCAGGCCGAGACGAGGCGTGAAAGCGACGGCCACGGCGGGGGCGTCGACGGCCGAAGAGGCGCGGAGAACGAGGCCGAGCTGCGCGGCGTCGTCGAGCGCGGTGGTCGGCGCGGCGTCGTCCGCGAAATGGTCGAGGCGCGCGACAAAGGTGCCGTCGCCAGTCCACGTGGTGGCGTGGAGGCGAAGCGAATCCGCCGCGGCGGCGACGCCGGAGCCCTGGGCCTTGAGCGTGTAGGTGCCGCCCGTGACGGAAGAGGTGGCGCCTGCGCCCGCGGAGCCGAGGGTCGCGCCGGCAAAGGAGACCGCGGGGGCGGAAAGGAAGGATGCGTTGGAGAAAACCGCGGTGGCGACCTCGCTGCGCACCTGGCTGTCGGCGACGAGTCCGACCTGGAGAACGCTCGTCAGGCCGGACAAGGTCGCGGAGCCGAGCGCGGTCCAGGCGACGCCGTCGGCGGAGTGCGAGGCGGTGACCACGTTGCCGGCGCGGGCGAGCCGCAGCCAGCGCGGGGCGGAGTTCACGCCGAGGTTGGCGAGCGGCGAGCCCGAGCCCGCCACGGGTGCGAGGCCGCCGTTGAGCGAGGCGCGGGCGAGAAATTCAAGCTGGTTGGCGCGGTTGGCGAGCAGGGCGACCTGGCGCGAGCCGATGACGGAAGATTCGCGCAGCACGAGCCCGGCGCTGGCGATTTCCCCCGCCGGATTGGTGCGCGAGGCGTTGGAGTTGGCGAGCGAGTCGAGGCGGACGGT